>CAYSUP010000015.1:0-9037 GCA_964434205.1 uncultured archaeon
TTTCCATGCAGTGCAACTAGTGCATCTATTCTGCTGGCATCAATCCCGCCTGAAGCGATGCTGAGTATCGGCTTTATGTTATCTGCAAACTCCATCTCAAGGGAACCCAGATAAAGTTCCTCCTTTAGCTTCATCTGGTCCGCGATGTCGTGGTATCTCTTTATGATGCCGGGTGTTCCTTCCATCTTCCCTACACCGGTGCCTATGTGCAGCTGGTCAACGCCGATTATCCTGTAGAATTTCTCATAGACCTGGAAGTTTATCCCAAAGCTGCCCCTGTTTGCTGCTGCAAAGCCGGCGCGGTGGCCATGAGTCGCGAACTTGTACTTCCTTGTTATGTCAAGTATCTCCTCAAGTGCGCTTGTGCCCATGATATACACATCAAGCATTACTAAGATATTCTTCTGCAGGCCCATGCTCTTGAGATAGTCTATCCTCTCGACCATTCGTGAAAAACGGTCGCTGATATTGCTTGAGTAGAGCTTCACCTCGCCCGTCTCTTTTTCCGCCTTCTCGATAGACTTGAGGTTCTCATGCAGCCTCTCTTTCCACCTGCAGAAGTCCTGGTCGACTAGGTTCTCATCATCCTTGACAAGGTCAAGGCCTCCAATATAAGCGTCATATGCGACCTTCGCCCACTCCTTTGGGGCAAGGCCGACCTTTGGCTTTACAATCGTGCCTATATGCGGCCTTCTGGACTTCTGCGTGCCGACCATCTTCCTTATGCCTTCGAGGCCGGCATATGCGCCCTTGAAGAGCTTCTGCTGGGTCTTTGGGAAAGCTATGTCATAGATGTAAAGCTCCTCAAGCTCCTTTAGGCCAAATAGGTTGCCTAGGACAGAAGCCTGGAATTGCGGGATGTTCTTTGCGTCAAAATGTTCTAACGGGTATGCTATCCAGATAAATCCGCTGTTCTCAGTGACCTTATGTATCTTGAATACTCTTGCCCGATAGTGCTGCCAGACAAACTCGTTCATCGTCTTGAGCTTTGTCCATGAGCCGACACTGCTCTCCGCAGCAATGGCCTCTGCCAGCTTTTCTAAAGGCACTTTGCCCTTCGCCCAGGTGAGCACTACAAAGTCATTCTTCGCATCGGGCTTGTATTTGGTATCTATATAGCTGTATCCGCCGTAGGCCATTTTATCTGAGTCGGAATTGGTTGTGCTGAATTTAGCTGCTGCGCTTAAAAAAAGAGTTTGGGTTGATTATAACGGGTTTTTTGTTCTGAAGGCTTCTAATTAACAACTCTGACATGGCCAAGATCAAGATATTTGACACTACGCTGCGCGACGGCGAGCAGACGCCGGGAGTCTCCTTAAACCGCGATGACAAGGTATTGATAGCAAAGGCACTGGACGATATAGGCGTGAGCATAATCGAGGCCGGATTTGCAGTAGTCTCTGACGGCGACTTTGCTGCCGTGAAAGCCGTTTCTGATCTGGGGCTGAAGGCCGATATCTGCAACCTGGCCAGGTGCAACAGGGGGGACATCGATGCGGGGATAAAGGCGGGTGTAGACTGGACGCACATATTCATAGGGACATCGCCTTTGCACAGGGAGTACAAGCTGCAGATGACAAAGGAGCAGATACTGGACACGGCAGTCGAGGCTGTGGAATACTGCAAGTCGCGCGGGTGTAAGGTGCACTTTTCCCCTGAAGATGCCTGCAGGACCGAGTATGACTATCTGGAGAAAGTCTGCAAGGCGGCGCAGGAGGCCGGGGCAGAGATAATCAATATCCCGGATACGGTCGGAGTTATGACGCCTGAGAAGATCTTTGAGCTGATAACCAAGCTAAAGAAAGTCATCAGGGTGCCGATTGCCATACACTGCCACAACGACTTTGGGCTGGCGGTCGCAAACACGATAGCCGCCATAAAGGCCGGAGTGACAATCCCTGAAACAACAATCAACGGCCTTGGGGAGCGCGCGGGCAACGCAGACATGGAGCAGGTGGTATTAGGGCTGAAGTACCTGGAGGGCATTGACACGGACATAAAGTTTGACAAGATCTACACTACGTCCAAGTTAGTGGAAAGGCTGAGCGGGATTCGGATAATGCCCAATTTCCCGTTTGTCGGCGACAATGCATTTGCCCACGAGTCGGGGATACACGTGCATGGCGTCATCAAGAAGGCAGCGACTTATGAGGCGATACCGCCGGAGGTTGTAGGTGCTCACAGGAAGCTTGTCTTGGGCAAGCACGTCGGCGCGCACGGAGTTTTTGCAAAGCTAAAGGAGATGAACATAGCTGCAAGCGACGAGCAAGTAAAAGAGATAACCAGGAAAGTCAAGGACCTCGGCGACAAGCATAAGAAGGTGACTGAAGAGGACCTGATGGCACTTGCGCAGGATGTAGTGGGCAAACTGCCCGAAGAGAAGAGGATAATAGAGCTGGTGGGCATTGAGATACACGACAAGCTCGGCGAGAAGCCGATTGCGAAGGTGAAGCTGAAGGTGCGCGGTGTCGTGAAAGAGGCAGAAGCCGACGGGGTCGGGCCAGTTGATGCCAGCCTGAATGCCATCAAGTCTGCAGTGAAGGAATATGGAAAGATCAGCCTGGACGAGTTTCACCTGGACGCTATTACCGGCGGGACTGATGCACTCGCTGATGTAACACTGAAGATATCCGATGAGAAGCACAACAGCATGTTCTCGCGCGGTGTCCATGAGAACGTGAACATGGCAGCGATACTGGCTTTCATAAATGGGCTTAACAGGCTGCTGAAAAAGTAGGTGTTGACTCTTGAAACGGGGTTTTTGCCCTTACTAGAAGCTTTTTTAGCATTATACCATAATATAAAAATGGCAGGCAAGAAACTTCTCAGATCGACTCTTGGGCTGGCCATACTGGCAGTTTTGCTCTTATCTTCGGTGCCATTTGCATTGGCAGACGGCATGGCTTACCGTAGCCAGAAGGTATATGTCCCTGAGAATGACCTTACCAAGGACGAGTGGGGCCTTCTTACTGAAAAAGGCCAGACTGCGCTAATCGACTATAACTACGGCAAGGAATACCTTAGCATAGCCATAAACGTCGAGCCTGGCGATGCCGAGAAGATGGTCTGGATATTCCCGGTGCCTGCAAAGGCCGACGAGACCAACATTAACCTCAACATAGAGATACCGCAGTTCTTCGGTGACGAAGTCTATAACAAAGCAGGCGAGAAAGTCTCCGGATTTGCCCACGGCATGCGAAACACGCTTGGCCTCCCGCTTATTGCAGAGGCGTTCTCGACCGTCTTTTCCATGACTGCGTCATTGAGTTCGAATGTAGCGGCAGGCTATGATGCGTACAAATATCAATTAGGCGAGAATGTAACAGTCCACCAGCAAAGGGAGCTCTTTGGGATTGAGGCGCAGGTGATAACGGCGACTTCCGGGAATGCTATAAGGGATTACCTGTGGGAAAAAGGCTTCGCGCTTCCCGGGGATGCTGCAGGCATCCTAGACTCTTACATAGGCCAGGACTACTCATTCGTAGTCGGGTGGGTATCGGATTACAGGCAGCTTGTCTCACAGCAGGGCAGTCTGAAAGAGCGCCTGATGACAATAAGCGTCATATTCCCGACTGATGAGCTCTACTTCCCGCTAAAGCCGACAAGCGTCTATGGGGGTATAACAATACCCGTAAACCTGTATGTCAGCGGCTATGTATCCCCGCATTTCCCGGGCAAAACAGCAGAGGCAAAATATAACGACGTCAGGTTCTACCTGAATGAAAAAGCCGAGAACGAGCTGCAGAAGAAATTCACCAAGATAAGCATCGAGGCCCCGTCAATGTATTTTGAGGACGATTTGTGGATCGACAACTCAGCCCCGCTCGGCGTTAGCATTGCAGATTCCATATTCCGCAATGAATATGTCTGGTTCATACTGTTCCTGCTCGGTTTCTCATGCCTCGCATCGCTTATAGTGGGAAATATAGTATTCTTCGGCAAGGGTGTCAAACAGTGGGCGCTGCTGCTCATCGGAGCGGCAAACGTTCTGACAATAGTACCCTTCATACTTACCGCCCTTTTCTGGGACTTTGATAAGAACCGGTTCAGCGGCAAATGGGAAAAAGAGAATCCAAAGAAGAAAGAAGTGACGCGCAGGGATAGGGCCGTATTCATCTTTGCCTTCATAGCGCTTTTCATAATCCTTACTTACACCATTGAAGCGGCATGGGGTGCCGGCCCGCGAGGCCACTGGGAGACTGTTTACCCCGAGTATCAGGCGAGGATGATCTGCCAAAACGCACAGTGTGAGTCCGATATCAACTGTCAGGATATCGCAGGCTGCAGCCAGTTCAACGAGGTTTCCTGTATAGGTGCCCAGAAAATCGGGGGCCAGACTATAAGAGGTTATTGCCAGGCAGTAGGCGACTTCAGCGACATTCCGCGAGTCTAAAAGACTCCCCGGTTAGGCTTATTCAAATACCTTAGGTTTTTATCCTGATCCCTTGGATTTTAAACTTATCCTAATAACCTAACCATGCTAATCTGCGGAATCGACGAGGCCGGCAGGGGGCCTGTAATAGGGCCCATGGTCTTTGGGGCTGTTGTCATCGATGAGAAGGACGACAAGAAACTTAAGGATCTAGGAGTCACAGACTCAAAGCTCCTTGATGCGGTCATGCGCGAAACGCTCTTTCACGAAGTCAAGAAAATTGCAGTCGATTATAAGATACTCTCATTAAGCCCGTATGACATAACAGAGTGGATGAAGACAGCCTCCCTCAACGACGTAGAGGCGATAAAGACTGCGGAGATGCTCGATTCCCTAAAGGTCGCTCCCGATGTTTGCTATGTCGACTGTCCAGACACAATCCCTGCGCGGTATTCCCAGAACATAACAAACCTCTGCAAAAAGAAAACCAGGATAGTCGCCGAGCACAAGGCCGACCTGAACTATCGCGTCGTAGGCGCGGCCTCGATACTTGCCAAGGTCACGCGCGATTTGGCGATACAAGAATTGGCCAAACTTCATGGTGACATAGGTAGCGGCTATCCCAGTGACGAAGTGACGCAAAAGTGGCTTGAGGACCACTGGAAGAAGAACAAGAGCTTTCCGGACTTTGTCAGGAAGAAGTGGGCGACTGTCGAAAGAAAGGCGCAGCTCAGGCTTACTGAGTGGTGAATTACACTAAAAAGCAGAGTCACACTAAAAAGCAGAGTTACACTACAAAGCAGAGTTACACTACAAAAACATGTTGCAATCGCAGTTACACTACACGACCTAAAAAGTTACGCTACACATTATACACCTGTTTACGCTACAAAATGGACGAATTCTTTGTCAATTGCCCGGCGTGCCTCAGTAAGCAGCGCCACACGGTCCTCGGGCTTAAGGAAAAAGGCTTGGCAATAGTCAAGTGCTCCCGCTGCGGTTGTCTGCACCACGCAAAGCCCGAGAAGAAGGAATCGAGTGTAATGCTGATGATCTCAAGGGAAGGCATAGTCCAAAAGGTTTTGAAGAAGTTTGCGAAAAACAAAATCCTAAAGAAAGGGGGCGTTGTCGAGCATAACAAAAAAAGATACGAAGTGCGCTCTATTGAGGACAAGGACGGCGGCCATTCGGAGAAGCTTTCGGCTTCAGAGGCAAGGAATGTTTATCTGGTTCCATACACCAAGAAAATCTCGGTCTCTGTCCACGAAGATGGCGCGACCAAAGCATATAAGATCGAAGAGCCCAAGGACTCAGTCATCAAACTGGGTGATATGATCAAAGTGGAAAAAAAGAAAATAGAGGTAACAAGGGTATCCTCCCTAACTGGGGATGTAAAAAAGTCCAAGGTCGCGGACATATTGGCACTCACCGGAAAGCCGGCATAGTGCAGTACCTAACTCAAAAGAAAAATGAATATGAGCATGCTGCCCACGTGGAAGCAGCGCTGGAAAACCCTTACACGGTTCTCAAGCGGCTGCTATGCGGTGGGTGAGCTAAACGCATGCAGTTTTCCTTAAGCCGGTTGCCCATACACTATTCGACTCTGACAAACTCGACCCCTGGCAGGCCTTCAAACGCCTTATCCCCGGTCAAAAATTTTATACAACTCTTTTTAGCCAAGGTGTAACCAAGGCAGTCGGTATATGACATCCTTCTCTCTTTGTTTTTGAACCTGAACTTTACGGCCTCAAAGCAATCCTCATCAGAAAAACCTATGCAAAGCGGTAGGAGGTCTGAAATGGCCTCTCTGATGTCAGACTCCTTTTTACCCTTTTTGTGGAGATAATACTGCACCTCCATGAGGTTGGTCAGAGCGGTTGCCCCACTCCCTAACTCGAACTTCCTATAATTTGCAGAATCCTCCCAGAAGGCTATCAGGGCATAGCTGTCAAAGAAGTATCTAGTCTCCCCAGGCATCTTTGTTCTCCCTTACAAATTCGTCCAGTTCTTCTGGCGTACAAAGACCTTTGAATCTCCCGCGTATGCTCTCTTTTATCAAAGGCGCCACGGTCACCCGCACTTCCTGCCCAACGCCTATGCCACCCCTACCCATAGACTCGGCAGGTATTAAGATTCCTACTGAGTTGCCGACCTTTCGCGTCATTGCATTGAAGATTTCCATGTTATAATTAGTTATAACACGTATAAAAAATAAACGAAGTCGCGCATCTCAAAAACAGATGCGCGCGCAGGCGCTTAGTCCCTTACGCCTTCTTCACTTATGCTGAAGATGCATTCCCCGTCCGGCAGGTGCGGCGAGTCAACTAGTTTTGCCACCCTCTTCTCGCCCTTGCCTCTTCTCAGGTAAACCCTAAAAGTGCTCTTGTGCGCAAGGACGTGGCCGCCGATAGGCTCGGTCGGGTCGCCGAACAGTATCCCCGGGGAGGCCATCACCTGGTTTGTGATTATCACCGGCAGGTTGTGCGTGTCTGCAAGCTTCATCAGGAACGCTAAGTGCCTGTTCAGCTTCTGCTGGCGGTCTGCCAAGGTCCCCCTGCCGACATACTCCGACCTGAAGTGCCCCATAAGCGAATCCACTATCACAAGCTTTATGTTCTCAGCCTCTATCATCGACTCCGCCTTCTCAGCAAGAAGCATCTGATGATCGCTGTTATATGCCTTGCCCACCTTTATATTTGCAAGCGCTTCCTCAGGGTCGATGCCCATCCCCTTTGCCATCTGGACTATCCTCTCAGGCCTGAATGTGCCTTCAGTGTCTATGAAAAGGGCTTTGCCCCCAAGGCCGCCCTTGTCCTTGGGCAGCTGCACGTTCACAGAAAGCTGGTGCGTAAGCTGTGTTTTACCCGCTGAGAACTTGCCGTAAAACTCGGTTATCGCCTGTGATTCTATCCCGCCGCCCAAAAGCTTGTCAATCTCAGCGCTGCCGGTCGTTATCTTACTGACCTCCATGCGCTTTCGCATGACCTCAGTGCCCGTCTCATAACCCATCTCCAGCGCATCCTGGGCAGCCATGATAAGCTTCTTTGCGCTTCCTTCCCCTACTCCCAAGTCCTTAAACGCTCCCGGTGATGCGGCAGCTATGGACATTAGATCCTTATAACCAGCCTCGATGAGCTTGTCGGCTATTGCCGGCCCGACTCCCGGGAGGTCTTCAATATTCTCTATTTTCTTTTCTTTCGCCATTTTATCGTTTATTCCTAGTCATCTAACTTAATCTCTTCTACCTCGATGTCCTCATCTATAAGGACCTCTTCAGGCACGTCTTCTGGAATTCCCTCCTTTTTCCTGGAGGCCGACTTTTTGGGCGCATTTGAGAGTGATTTGGCTGCCGGGCCTGCTATCGGCGTCAGTGATGAGACCATCAGCTCGAGCTTGTCCTTGTAGTCGTTGTATCTTACATTACCGACCAGCTCAAACTTCTTACCCGCTATCTCATCCCTTATGCTGGAAATAGGCTCCATCTCATTACCGCTCTGGCCTATCATATTCAGCGCATCAGCAACGCTTAGTCCTGTTAATTGCTCTGCAAGGTCGCGGTAGAAGACTGCCGTGATATCCCCGCTGCCGTCGGATACGCCGCAGCGCACAACCATGCCGTAAGCCGGGCTTGTCTCCCCGCAGACGTCGCACATCCACTCGCCGGCGACGTTCTCGACCCTGGCCCCGCATTCGGAGCATATCTCAAAGACTATCGGGTTATCATCGATATCCTCTATCTTCCCTGTGATCTTGATATTCTTGTCCTCCGGCCCGATCCCTTCTATCCTTTTCTCTTCAGCGTGCTTGCTTGCGAGTTGCGACACGCCGGCAATCGCCACGCCCTCGGGGTTCACCTGTATCGAGCCGCGCTGTGAGAGGTGGACCTCCACTTCGCCGTTCATGCTCTGCTTAGTGTAGCCGTTCTTTATCATCACTATATCGCCCTGCGATATGTTCTTTACCTCCTCGGTCTTTTCGTTCCACAAGACAGCTCGCGATATCCCCGTTTCATCGGCTATCATAAGGGAAGCCAACTTTCCGGACCTTTCCCCTGAACTGAATTCCTTTATCGGAAGTATCCTCATGACCCGCCCCGCCACTGCAACGCTCTGCAGATTAGGCAAAAGCTCTGCTATCTTATAGACTTTAGCCTCAGCTGCCGCCGGCAGGTTCATCTTGGCGTCCGATTTCAGTATCCTGCCCCTGCTGCCTATGTGCAGTTCACTCCCGCGGTTCCCGGACCTGACTTGCCCTCCCTCGATCTTAGCTACCTCGCCCTCGGCGAAATTGACAATCTCATCGGCGCTCGCATCCCAAAGCACCACCCTTATCTTGCCCGTCTCGTCCTCTATTATCATGCTTGCGCGCTGGCCAGTTCTCCCGTCAGCACGCTGAAACTCGGATTTCGGGTATAGATATAATATCCTCCCCTGCGTAGTTGCAATATCGTTTTCCTTGAGGTCGCCTATCTTCCGTATCTTGTCCTCAAGCTTCGGCAGGCCCTTCATTATTTTCTTATCTATGTTCTTCGGGTCTATAAGGACTCTTGACAAGCCGCCTACATGCACTTCAACACCCTTATTCAAACTTTCCTTTGTATAGCCGTTCCTAATTGCAATAATGACGCCGGTCTTTACCTTAT
This sequence comes from uncultured archaeon, assembly GCA_964434205.1. Lineage (GTDB taxonomy): Archaea > Altiarchaeota > Altiarchaeia > JAFGQM01 > JAFGQM01 > JBFYKJ01. Next base: position 9,015 of record CAYSUP010000015.1, read on the forward strand.
CCGACTGGACTATCTCAGCAGTC
>CAYSUP010000016.1:0-1858 GCA_964434205.1 uncultured archaeon
CGATAACGCTCACAAGCAAGACTATTATCGCGCCGAACATCAGCAGCATTGTCGAAGTCCTGTCTTCGCCAGTTGGGGGCGTTTTAGTCCCGTTGCCCGGGCTTATGCTGCAGTCAGCTGGGCAGCTCACAAAAGTCTCGCCAGTTTCGCAGAGCTTGTTGCCGCACACTTTATCCGGGGGCAGTGGTGGCAAGGGCGGCTCTGTTGGTTTCCAGTTTGGGTCTGTCACCGGCGTGCAGACGCCGGTTGAGCACTTGCAGCCTGTTATGCCCTGCTCCTTTGGGCAGTCGGCTTGCCTTATGCAATAGATGTTCCCCATTGTAGGGTCTAAGCATGTGCAGGCGCAAGTGAGCGTGCAATCCAAGTCACTTTCGCACTGCGCGTTTGGCTCGCTTACATGCAACCCGAAATCTATGTTACTCGATTCCTGGCCACTGTAATTCTCGCCGACCCTTACGCACGTGCCGTTTATGCATACAATAATATTCTTTCCTATAGCAAAGTATTGGCCGAGTTCCGGGTTAGTCGCAAGGACTGTGAAATAAGTGTCGCTGCCATACTTTAGGTCTGCTATAGCATAACCGTCCACATACTCTGTGTCTGTCAAGACCCCGTCTTTCTCGATGAATGTCTTGCTCCCCACATACTTTATCGTGGTGGTCTGGCCGCCCGGTCCGACTATATCCTGTTCTGCGCCACCGGCCGCTGATGCAGCTTTATAGGCCCCCAGATTCTGGCTTGTGTCTACGGCGTTTGCACCCGTTGTTGGGGCAAAGGCCTCGCGCATCTGGTTTCTTCCGGCCGGAGTCGGCTCGTCCTCAAGGATGAGGAATGAAGTGTATGGTGTTGCTATGCCATACTTCTTTGATAGTTTGACTACTTCGTCCACTAACTCATTGTTCTCACCCTCAAGGCGTATAGTCTCAAGCAAGTAGCCTATCTTTCTTGTGGCCCAAAGGCGGGGCAAAAAGTCGTTGCCCTTGTTTTCAGACGGGAAATTGATTGAATAGGTTACTTTGCTTTCAACACCGTTTATCTTACCGCTGAGTGTTGTTCTCGGAATAGCGCAGCCGGCTACATCCTCCTCTTCATATTGCCCAAACACCAGTAGCTGTGTCCCTTTGAATATATCCGGCAGCTCCTTAGGGTACATCTCCATTGTCCTGAAGGGGCATGCATCTATAACCAATTCAACATCAGACAGCACCGGGCTGTCCACTTTCTCATAGAAGTTGCTGACCTTGACCTCGATATTTTCGTCTTCGACAACGTACTCGGATGCGCCGTGGTTGTCAAGAGATAACCTGTCTAAGAGGTTGGTGTTGACATCATAGCCTATCCCAAAAACAAACAGCTTTGCACTCGCGCTGTTTTCCCCGGTGACGTCCTTTATTATCTGGTTGATGTCCGTTACACCCACGGTGGGCTCGCCATCAGTCAAGAATATGAGTATCTTAGGCCTGCTGTCATCCGGCATCATCTGGATTGCCTCAAGCAGTGCGCTCTCAATATCAGTCCCGCCCAATGCCTTTATTTCGTTGACAAAGGAAATCGCCCCTGCAATGCTCGTGCTGCTTGCAGTCTCAAGCTCGCTTTTGTAGCTTGATACGCCGGTGCTGAACGTGACTATGCCAAAGCGGTCGCCGTCATTCAGGTTGTTTAATGTGAACTTCAAAGCCTCCTTTGCCTGCTCTATCTTTTCGCCTGCCATCGACCCTGACTTGTCAAGCACAAAGACGATGTCCTTGTTTATAGTCTGGCCCGGTGTGGCGAACTTAGGGGCCACCATCAAAAGGAAGTAGCCGGTGGCGCCCTCCTTGTGCGTAATAAGGTTTAGGCCGATGTCATCCTCCGAAAC
>CAYSUP010000016.1:1868-5586 GCA_964434205.1 uncultured archaeon
GTGTTCGGCTTCACATTATTTGCCTCATAGCTTACCTCTACCTCATAATCGCTTATCCTGTGCACCTCTATCTCATGGCTTGGGGAATAAACGTTCTTTATCGCGATGTTTGATTTTATCCTGGTGCTTATTATCACGCTTTCCAGGTTCTTTGAGGAGAATTTCTCGGTGTTGAGGGGATAGGTGTATTCGCAAACACCGCTCTCGCAAGAAAGGACTTCCGAATAATCCAGCTTGACTCTCTTGTCGCTGTTTCCTTCAATAGGGTATATCCTCGCCCTAAAGGTGTTCTTGTCGACATATTCCAGGAGGCCCGGGTCTATCATCTTTCTCACAAGGTCCTCGTAGATCTGCCTTGCTTCGCCTGCATCAAGGACTTCACCCAAAAGCTCCTGGCCGTTGACATACATGGAGAACTTCTGTATCGATGCGCCGTCCGGCAGCGGGAAAAGGTAAGTGCCCTCCAAGTCCCAGGGGTTTGGGTTGTGGAAGACCTGGTCTATGCTTGTCTCGGTGAACTGGTTGTCGATAGTCACGTTCACGTGATGGTATTTGACTTCAAGGTAAGTCGGATGCGGGTGCGGCGGAGTGGGCTCGGGGATTATCATCCCGTCCGCATACACGCTTACGCTACACAGCACCATAAAGAGCGCGACCAGCGCGAGAGTTGTCTTCATTTTTGCTTTCTTTCGATATTTTTATTAGACTTAGCCCCTTTAGTGGCATAGACGATGCAAGCAACAACGACCAAAGCAATAACGACTACCAGGATGATGTATGACATGTCATATGCTTCGCCACCTTGCAGCGGCCTTGCGTTCATCACGGTGCCCTCGCCCAAGCCCTCTAAATCCTCTTGCGCCTCGGAGAGCAGCTTAGTCCTTGTGCATATGCTGGTGCTGAGGGCTCCGTCACCGTTATAGTCGCCGGCATAAACTATGTACTCACCACCCTCCTTGAAGCCCGCCGTGCAGTCTGGGGATTCGCAGATGAATCCGCATGCTGCGCTGTTAGTTGCAGTGGAAACGGTTATAGTCTTGCTCTTTTGGCCTTTCCAGACCTTCGAAACATCAAGGGTGACTGTTGCAGAGCCGGTCCCGTCGTTTGGCACCGGCATTTCTATCTTGACGACCCTGCCCTGAAAAACGGCGTCAGAGTTTGCCATCTCATCAGCTGGCGTGCCCGGCATCATACAACTGCAGGCGCTGGCAATAGACATCATCATTAAAGCACACAGCGCGACCAGCGCCAGAGTCGTTTTCATTTTCTGTTATTCAGATTTTATTTTCAGCTCGCTGTCGGGTCCACCACTTTGCCCATGAAGAGTATCTGGTCACCCTTCATTATCATGAATATGAAGGGATGGTCGGCCCGGAACTCAAACGGCTTCTGGACTGCTGTTGTCCCAACGATGACCCCCGTGGCAGCCGCAGCCTCAGTCCCTTCTTCGTTAACGTCGACATATGCCTGGTGGATGACCGCAGCGATAAAGAGGTCGCGTGCGCCGCTCATGCCGGAGAAATCCGCAATGCTTGAATCAAAGGCCGTAGGCATGCCCATCTCGGAGAGCGTATCCTTCAGCGAGTACTTCGTCTCGAACTTGAACTTCGGCAAGTAAACTGGGATCTTGACCTCATTGGCCGCGCCCCTCAATGAGTTTATGTTGTCCATGCTCAAACTGGCTTCAAGTCCTTCGATCGAGTCGCTCGTCGGCAGGAGGACGACCATCGAAAGCTCATCGCCGGCATAAGGCATCTCGAGCATCTGGATGTTGTCGTTCTCGGCATAAGCGAACTCAACGTTCTTCAAGGACATCATCTTTGTAGTGACACTCTCGCCAGGCGCTTTTCTGAATTCAGCGTTGTAGGTGTTTGCCGGATCGAACTGGGTCTTCCATGTTCCTTTGAAATAGACGGCGTTTGTAAGGACAAGCCTAGTCATGCTATCCAACACGCGCGGCGGTATCAGATCCTTTATCTTATCCATCGTCTTTTCCGCCACCCACGTGTTTATCGTCTGGCGCGCGCCCTCGGAATCACCGATGAAGTCAACATCATTTGCGCCTCCATCGTAGTACTTGCTGGCAGTACCAGTGAACGAATCAAGCAGGCTATAAGTCTTCTCCACCCATAGGGCATTTGCCGTAGATAACATATACTGTTTTCCCGGAGCGTTTATCTCGTTGAAGAGCCTTGCAAAGGCCGGTCCCCTGACACTTGCGTCAGCTGGTATCTTCAAGACCGACTGCATCTCGCTGGCTGCTTGCCCCTTTGCGCCCTCATAAGTCATCGCAAGAGCGGACTCGAGGCTCCAGGGCGAGAAAAAGACGTTGCCGTCCTCAGTCTTGATAGTCTCCTTGTAGAAGTCGATTGCAAAATCGTTGTTGGCCGATACTACTGCATTCACGCCCGCCTGCGTGGCTTGCGAGTCGTCCAGAGTGCTTGAAGGCCCAGGGCTTGGTCCTGGTCCAGGTGAAGGCCCAGGGCTTGGGTTCGGCCCGGGAGTAGGCCCAGGTGTTTTCCCGCCCGGCATCATTATCAAAGCGCTGACGGCTACAATAGCCACAACAACTACAACAATTCCAATCAAGACTTTCTTGTCCATTTTTCAGGTTTATCCGCTATTATCCTTCCAGTTTAGATTTATCAGCCATTATTATCAGCTATTACCCTTTCAGTTCAGATTTATCAGCTAGTACTCTTTCAAATTTGTCTGCTATTCTTTCCTCGGAACCATACTAAAGTTTTTTGTGGAACGATAAGAAAACAAACGTTCCAAATTCCTCTAATTCCTAAACAAAGGCCGTTTAGCCTTATTTGCGCTAAAAAACAGGTTCTGAAGATGAATTTTTTGCCTGCCCGAAGCACGATATGTACTCTGGCGTCTCCTCCCAGTTGCATCTGCCTTCGATGCACTTGCATTTTGTCAGCCTTGCGCATTCATACTCCGGTCTCATCTCGCAAGTGGTTATGACGGGTTCCGGCCCGCAGACTTGGCTTGAGCAGCCGCTGACAATGCAGTCACTATCCTCCAAGCACTCGCTGTTTGGCGGCTGCACATTGGGTGGCAAGGGCAAAACGCCCGGTGGAAGTGGTGATGTTGGCGGCAACTCAGGAGGCTTAGGGGGCACTCCCGGAGGCATAGGCGGGCCCCCTATAATACAATTCCAGAGGCAATTTCCCTCTTTGCAAGACCATTCGCCCTCGCATGCAAAGTGTGTCAGTCCACCACAGTCTGCAGGTTTTGTGCACGCGCAATTACCGGTTGGATTACTCCCCAGATTATCCAATGCGAGGAGAACCGTAAAGGCTGCAGCCAAGGCAACTATGGCATATACTATACCCCTGTCCATTTTTTATTGAGAGCTATTGAGAGCTTATAACCACCAAGTTTCTAGGTGTTCCCTCACCATTCTAGGTTTCCCCTCACCAGGCTTCTATGTCTTCCCTTTTTAAGAAACCATAGTTTGTGATGGTGTTAGTAGTAGTCATCCGTATCAGGCCTATGTTAAGGCTGTCAGCCTTTTCTTCGGTAGCCTCTTCGCTCCATGACTTTCCGGGCGCGAGTGTTATAGTCTCATTATTATAGGTTATTGCAACAGTCCCGTCTTCCCAGATGCGCGCTATCTGGTATTCCCCGGATGCAAAGGGCGTTGAGTTTACCGCTTCAAGGCGATTTGATGTGCCGCTGCCAGCATCCCCACTTAGGCTCTGTCCGC
>CAYSUP010000016.1:5596-8694 GCA_964434205.1 uncultured archaeon
TGCCAAAGATCGCAATTGCCCTATTCAGGTCAAAACCCATCCTTCCGTTAAGCTTCCTTTTTTCCTTATCAAAAGTATACGTCTCTGAGCTTATGAACATCTGCCTGTAGCTGCCTGCTATTATCTGGCCGCTCTTTTCCATGTGCTGCTCTATGAAAAGTATGCTGCCCTCCGACTTCCCGACAGTTACCGCCCCTTCACCCAGTTTTTCAATCGGCGCGTCCCCGTATTCAACGCCGTAAACCTCGATCTTGTATGTGCCCGGGAGGACGGCTATCTCAGCAGCCACATCATAGCTGCAGACGCATTTGCACATCTCGCCGGTGTTCTTTTCGTTTATCCGGATCAGGTTCCCGTTCTGCCCTGAGCTTATCTCAATATTTGCGCAGCAGACGTAGTCTAATACCTGATTCATCCTTATTCCGTTAGCAGTCGGCAAAAACTCGGTGCTTGCGCCCTTTTGCTCGCCCTCTTTGCATCCGCTTACGTTATAGCTCACGTCAGGCTCAACCTGCCCGACCTCGCAGGCAAAGGCGCAGGTGCCGCTATCGCAACTCCAGCGGCCGGCACTGCATTCGACATGCGGCAAACCCTCACAATCCCCCGGGCTTTTGCAGGCTGCAGCGGGCTCTTTTGCAGCGCATGCCCATGAGCAAGAATAGTCTTTGCATTCCCATCCGCCGTCGCAGCCGGAGTGCGAAATGCCCTGGCAGTCTTCTTTTGAGGCGCATGGCTTTTCCGTCCCCACAAAGCCGCTAAGGATAAGTATTATGGCAAGCATTATCCCGATGACCGCAGCCATCACGACTATGCCAGGAATGTGCCTTATCATTTTGCAATTATGCCTGCAGAATATGGAGAATTTGCCGGTTGCAGACAGTGTTTGCCCCCTAATATATAATGGTTAGTCTAATTAAAACCCCTTCTCCGGCAGTTTTTATGACCCGTTTTGGCGTTCTGCATTTTTTATACTGCCCTTATAATATCATCACTTTTTCTAAAAAATGAACTCTCGAGCGCACGTTATTGTTTCCGGCCGCGTGCAGGGTGTCTTCTATCGCTCGTCTACTCGGGACCAGGCAAGGTACCTGGGCCTCACTGGATGGGTCAAGAACCTTCCGGACGGCAAGGTGGAAGCGGTTTTTGAGGGCCCGAAGGACAAGCTGGGCGAGATGCTGGTGTGGTGCACCCGAGGCCCCCCCGGCGCGGAAGTGATCGATATGGATACAAAGTGGGGGGACTACACGAGCGAGTTCCGGTCGTTTGAGATGCGAGTTTGATGATTCTCAAAATCTATGAATAACAAAAATATTGAAAACAAAATGGACACGAAGTCATTCATCAACGAGAAGGTCAGTTGGATCAAGGAAACGGTGGGCGACAAGAAGGCCATATGCGCTCTCTCTGGCGGAGTCGACAGCTCCGTGGTTGCCGTGCTGGCGCACAAGGCCATTGGGAAGCAGTTGAAGTGCTTCTTCTTGGATGACGGCCTCATGAGGCAGGGCGAACCCGATTGGGTCAAGACCACTTTCACCAAAGTCGGCGTCGATGTAGACGTAATAGATGTCAAGAAGGAGTTCTTCGCCGCATTGAAAGGCAAGGAAGACCCTGAGGAGAAGCGAAAGGCCTTCCGCAATATTTTCTACACGGTCCTCGGCCGCATAGTGAAGCAGAGCGGCGCCAAGTTCATGTTCCAGGGGACTATCGCGCCAGATATCAAGGAAACTGCCGGCGGTATCAAGTCACAGCACAATGTCCTGGAGCAAATAGGCCTCGACACAAAGGCTTGGGGACTCGAGAAGGTCATGGAGCCATTGATAGACCTATACAAGCCGGGTGTGAGGGAGGTCGCCAAGGCGCTTGGGTTACCAGAGTCTGTCTATAGCAGGATGCCGTTCTGCGGCCCGGGCTTGTCTGCGCGCATTTTAGGCGAGGTGACGCCTGAGAGGGCGGAGACGTTGAGAAAGGCAACAGCCATAGTCGAAGAAGAGCTGAAGGACTCGGGTGCTTTTCAGTACCTTGCAGTATTGTTCAAGGACATGGCCACCGGCATGACAGAGGACAAGAAGCGCAGGTTCGGCCAGATAATCGCAGTCAGGTGTGTCGAGAGCAAGGATGCTACCGTGGCGGGAGTCACAAAGCTCGGGTGGCCGAAGCTGGAAAGGCTGCAGCAGCGAATCTGCGACGAGGTGCCGGGAGTTGTCAAGGTAGTCTACGACATAACCCCGAAGCCGCCGAGCACGATAGAGTATATCTAGGAGAAATGATCGTAGCCGCTGGGCCTCAGGTCCAGCGAGCTACCGTCCTTTTTTATTAATCTTATTTTGTTCCCCTCAACTACCCTGCCGATTTCCCTTAAACCCGGCAACCTCTTTTTGAGCGCTGCGAATTTTTTCGGCTTTATCGTGCAGAGGAGCTCAAAATCATCGCCGATATGATAAGCCAAAAGCTCCTTGTCGAGCTTGAAGCGGTCGCAGACGCGATGGAACTCCTTTCTTATAGGTACTTTGTTTTCATAAATCTCAAACCCGCACTTCTCCCCGTTCACGTCCCTCAGACAGCCGAGCGACTGTGCGAGCCCGTCTGATATGTCCATGCAGGCCGTGGCTGCGCCGCTCCTTGCAAGTATCCGCCCTTCGCGCACGCGGGCCTTTGGTTCAAGGCTTGCGTTGACAATGTTTTTCTCAATACGCGACCTTTCCTCTACGCTGAACTTCTTTAGGTCAAGGCCCCTTTGCTGTATCTGCCAGCCGCATGCGGCAGAGCCAAGATACCCGGTGACTGCGACAATATCGCCGGGCCGCGCGCCTTTTCTGCGCATGATCTCCCCTCTTCGCGGTATTGTGCCTATAGCGCAGCCGTCCATTATCAGGACGTCTCCCTTGTCCATGTCGCCGCCGAGGAAGTGCGCGCCGTAATCCTTGCAGGCCGATTCCACCCCGCGCATTATCTCCTTGAACTTTGTGAATTCCTCCTTTTCACTGATGCTGATTGACAGCAGAAAACCCGTGGGCTCAGCACCCATTGAAGCCAAGTCTGAGAAGTTGATGACAGCCGCTTTTCGCCCTGCCTGTGAGGGGCTCATGCCCCTATAGATG
>CAYSUP010000017.1:0-8640 GCA_964434205.1 uncultured archaeon
CGCAACCTCTATCATCATCTAACAGACAGGACTGAATATTTCAAAAAGCTGAGGATCTTCCTCAAGCCGGATGGAAGGCTTGTAGTAATCGAGCACAAGCCGGGTGCAGGCGGTGTATTCAGCTTCCGCAGGCTCTTCGGCCACTCGACGCCTAAGGAGACCATAAAGTTGGAGGTCGAGGCGGCCGGCTACCGGCTGATAAAGGATTATGACATCCTGCCGGAGCAGAGTTTTCTAGTCTTCTCGTTGGGATGACTGCGCGGATAACTGTATGGGTATCTCGGGTATACGCTTATAATTAAGGGGGTATAAGGACTACCCTCTCGGCGCCGTTCTTCCTAAGCGCCTTCATCAATGCCGTTATCTTTTCCGCAACGCCCGAAAGCACGAGTAACTCGGTGCACATCTCTTCGGACAGATGGGTGTGCATTTGCGTCTCAATCAGCCCGGCAGAATCATGCTTGAGCTTTGCCAGCTTGTCCTCATTGCCCTTGCGGTAGGAGATCACAAGTACGCACTTCGTCCTGCCGGAGAGCTCCGACCTCTTGTTGTCTAGAAGCTGCCTTATGCCAGCGCGAAAAAGCTCGGAACGCGAGGAGTATCCCTCGCTTTCCATCAGTCCGTCCATCTGCTTTAGCAACTGCCCGCCCGCCGAGACGCTTATTATCGCCATGGTTAATAATATTTCAAGCTTTTTGAATAAAAATTAATAACTTATTTATAAAGGTTAATAATATAATCTTCCCATGTACGCGCTGTTCTGGATACTGCTGATGACCGTCCTCGACGGCCTTCCGGCCTTAGCCGGTGCCGTCACATTGGTCTTCAAGGGGAAGACTTTGGACAAACTCCTCTTCGGCCTTATCGCCTTTGCAGCCGGAGCGATGATCGGCGGCGCTTTTCTGCACTTGCTTTCTGAGTCAATCGAGGCAGGGTTCTTTGATATCGATGCTGTGATGCTCATATTCATTGCCGGCTTCTCGGCGTTCTTCCTGATAGAAAGAGTTCTCCACTGGCACCATTGCCATTCGGGCGAAAAGTGCGAGGTGCACACGTATACTTATTTGATTCTCTTCGGCGACGGGATACACAACTTCATCGACGGCCTGGTCATAGCAGCAGCTTTCCTGACCGATATCGGATTGGGGTTCATCACATCATTCCTGATACTGGCTCACGAGATACCCCAAGAGATGGGCGACTTTGCTGTCCTCCTGTATGGCGGGATGAAGAAGCAAAAGGCCCTTGTGTATAACTTCGTCTCCCAGCTGACTGCCGTCATCGGCGGCCTTGTCGGTTTCTTCTTTTTCTCAGAGCAGTTAAGGGCGTTCATGCTGCCTTTTGCTGCGGGCGGGTTTGTTTATATCGCTGCTTCAGACCTTATCCCTGAGCTCCACAAGGATCCGAAACTGTCGAAGGCAATGGTTGCGTTTGGATTGTTTATCGCTGGTGTCGTCTTTATGTGGGTGATAAAGATAGTGGCCGGGCAGATGGGTGTGGAGTAAGGTTGTATTAAACGTTTACGATATTCTCAAAGAAGAACTTGTAATCCACTGGTTTATCCGAAGGTCAGCAGCTTGTCTGACCCCTCCACGAGCTTTAGCATGTCCTTCATCGTGGACAGCGGGCACGTTTCAGTCCCCTTCTGCCGTATCTTAAGGCATGAGCCGCATACAGGCATCACGCCCATTTTCATTTTGCTACACCTATTTTAAATTTTTGCTCTACAGTTATCTCATCTTTTACTTACCCTTCTTTGCAGCCTTAGCCTTCCTGCCGAGGCCTCTATATCCATAGTATATCAGGAATGCGGATACTAGTACTATTAGCTTCTCCATCAATCTAGGAAGAACCAACGCGAATGAAGCCACCATCAGGGGTAATAGATACCTGCGATACCAACATCTCTCCAGCCGTGATGTATACAGAAAAAGGGCGCTGAATGCTAGTATTATTAGAGCTATCAGCTCCGTCGATTCCTGCATGTAGGCCATTTAATCGTGTTCTTTGAACTTCGCATCCTGGGTCTTGTCCGCTTTTCTTATGTACTCAATGAGCATCGCCGCGTGCTCCTTCTCCTCGTCGCGGTTGTGCTCGAGTATGCGCCTCAGTTCCTTGTCCTTGCAGTTCTCCATCCTCTCCTGGTACCAGTTTATGGCCTCCAGCTCCTCGATGAGGGATTGTCTAGCCCTCTCCAAGTCCTTTGTCTCGTCCGTGAGGTTCTCCCGCCCCTCGTGTTCGCCGGTCATTTTTGATGATATGGAATTTTAGTATTCTAACCAGGGCATGCTCAACTTGCGGTAATCCTTTGTAGGTAAAGCAACCGGCCTGACATTCCCCTCGCCGAAGATTTCGGACAAGACCGCCCTGTGCCGGTCCCATGTGTTTTTGCCAGGAGCCCAGGCTTCGTCCTCTATGAAAGTGACTTTCCCGCCACCCTCACGCGCCAAGAGGAAGCGCCCGCCTTCGCGCTCCATCAGCATCGTCCGAATCCGTGGATCATTGCATAGACCCTTGGCCTTGGCCACCTCCGCTATCTGGTTATGGGTGAAGAGGTTCTCCTGATGAGGCACGCGCCTGCCGGAACCAACAGGCTTTGGAAAATGCGCAGGGGATGTCATTTTCTGTTATTTTGGATTGCAAGTTTAAATAGGATTTTTCTATGAACACATGGCTGTCTTAGGCCTTATGCGAGAACTCATCAACAGCGTCGATAACTGGCTTTAGATACATCAGCCCCGGACCGCCGCACATCAGTACTGCAACAAAGGAGGCTTCCATTATCTCTTGGCGTGTTGCCCCGGCATCAAGAGCATTCTTAACATGGAAGGCTATGCACCATTCACACTTACATGCCACTGAAAGGGCAATGGACATCAACTCCTTTGTCTTCGCATCCAAAGAGCCACCTGTGCTTACTTTGTTCAGAAACCTCATAAAAGGCCCCGTCTGCTCCGGGTAGTCTCTCATCAAACTCTGTACCGTATTATGCACCTCATCAAGCTTTTGTTTCATTGCCATCTTGGTCACCATGTATAACGCACCTGTTTAGCCCGAATAAAGAACCGGCCTCCGTTTGTGGACCTCGTCTATGTCATCGACATCGACTGTCTGCCGTTTCGCATCGTAGACCGAGATTACTTTGGGTCCCTTGAAATGCGCTGCTATCCAGGCTATCTCCACCCGACTCAAAGGCTTCACCGCGCACGGCCGCAGGGGGGTGTTTATCTGGACTTCGTCGGGTTTTAGCTCCCGCGCAAGGTCTGCCATCTCCGTAGCGTAACTCTTGTTCTCCTCTATGAACATCATCTGCAGCGCGAGCCGGCCAGGCCGTCTCCCGGAGGCTTTGTTGAAGGCCTTTATGCCCTTGACGACGCTGTCGAAGGTTATCCCGGACGCCGGGCGGTTTATTTTTTCGAAAAGCTCCGAGTTTGGCGCGTCGAGCTTGGCCACGACCACGTCGAACTTCAGCAGGTCCTCGATGACGTCCCGGCGGCCCATGAGCGAAGAGTTGGTCAATATGGCCAGTGGCAGGTCGGTCAGGGGCCTGATGCCGTCCGCGATCTCGCCGAGGTTTTTCGCAAGAGTGGGCTCGGCAGTGCCTGAGAAGGTTATGATGTCGGCCTCGACGCGAGGCAAGATTTCCTTGAGGTCAGAGAGTATCCTATCCGTCTTGACAAACTCTTTTCTCTCGCTTGTCATCACCTTGGTCTTACCAAGCTGACAGTAGATGCAATCAAAACTGCAGGTCTTCCTCTCGGCGCAGACCGGGTCCACACCGAGCGACCTTCCGAGCCTCCAGGACGGCACCGGGCCGTAGACTGTTTTCATCTTACCTTGTGAATCTTCCGTCGTCTGATGATTTTGAGAGTTTATGGAGGTTCTTTTCCAGCCAGCCTATTCCCTTGGCATCCCTTACGTCGAATTCCGGCACGTATGGCTTGATGTCCAAGAGCGGGGTGCCATCTACGATATCCACGTCTTTTATATGGAGGACATTCCCGTCGACACGTATAAGGCGCACTACTGACACTCCAATCGGGTTTGGGCGGGCAGGCGCCCTTGTTGCAAATATCCCGTGCGACTCGACGTCCATATAGGGGGTCACCCGCAAGGCTGGTTTGCCTGATAGATGGAAGTGGTAGATTAGCACGACGTGGGAGAAGCCCTCTATGTCCTTCAGTCCCTCAATAAATTCAGGGAACAGCTCGATAGTCCCCTCAACGCCCTTAGCAGCCTCTGCCTGTATTGGCGTTCCTTTGACCTTTTTGAAGGGAGAACGTATGAGCCCTATCGATTTGTATTTTATTCCTTCCATGGTCGTCATCTCTTTTTCCCCTTTAATGCATAGATGCTAGCATGCGATGGATCGGCGGAAGGGAACGCGGCGCCATCGCGTATGCCGAGCATATATTCTCCGGAAACATCGAATTTCCTTGGGATATAGCCTTCAATCTCTTTAATATTTGTATGCTTTATGTTTGACGCCGTATAGCCCCCCTTTGCCACCATCTCTTTGAAGTACGCGGATTCTGGGTTCAGCATCAGGACGGCGATCCTGCCGCCTTCTTTCAATACCCTTGCGGCCTCATCCACGGCCAGCTTGTAATCATCAGTGAACTCCAGGGACGCTATGAAGAATGCGCCGTCGAAGCCCGCGTCCTTGAACGGCAGGCGTTCAGCCCTGCCCTGCACGAAGTTGTCCTTGTTCTGGGATCTTGCAAGCTGGAGCATGTCGGCGGACGGGTCTATGCCGACTATATTCATGTCAGAAAGCTCCTTTTCAAAGACGCCCGGGCCGCAGCCGATGTCGAGCACGGTCTCGCAGCCCTTCAGCCACTCGCGGACGTATGCGGCCTCGGCCTTGAGTATATCCTGCCCGGGCTTGCGCTTATAAAACTCCAGGTATCCGGCCATCTTGTTTTGTCTGAGAGCATTCTCCCAAATGTCCTTAATCTCTTCAGAGGGGCTGTCAAGTGCATAGGGATAGGTCTCGCAGTAGGAAAGCCGCAATTCCTTTTCAAGAGATGCCTTCAACTCCTTATTGCCCGTAGTGTTAAAGAATGTCACCCATATGCCGTCCTTCGGGCCAATGAAAACAGAGACCCAAATGCCGCCTATTACAAAGCCCGTGGGCTTTCCTGAGTCGCCGTAGCCCTTCTTCACCGAGAGGACGTTCTCCAATTCAAACCCTGCAATCTTCCTAAAGAAATCCGCCCTCGTTAGTGAGGAGGAGTAGATGTCAGCCATTTGATACTCTCACTTTATCGCCGCAAGCTTTGACTCTATGCTCAACTCTTTGTCCCTTCTGTCGTCGATCCTCAGCGTGGTCACCACCCGTATCGCACCCGCCCTGAAAACCGCTTCATGCGCGCGCTTTACCGCCTCGAGGAGCTTGTCCATATCGTCCGCTTCGATTATTGTACCCATCGCGCCGGGCTCGACTCTTACTCCACTGGATCTCAGTTCCTTAAGCGCCTCTTTGACATACTTGCTAACGCTCGGCCCGACCCCCAGGGGCACCACGCTCAGCTCTGCTACAACCCTACTCTTTTCCGCCATTTTCGCCTCCTGTAAACTTCGCTATATTTTTCAGCAGCTCAGAGAAAGACCTTCCGTACTCCGGGTTCGTTTCCGCTATCGGCTTCATGCTGATCGCCGAATCGACGAACTCCCGCTTGTAGGGTATCCTGCCGATTATCGGGATGCCCTCCGTTTTGGCATACTTCTCTATCTTCCTGCAGAAGCCGCTGTGCAGGTCCGACTTGTTTATGATTATCCCACAGGGTATCTCAAAGTGCCGCGCCACGTGCAAAACGCGCTTCATGTCGTGGAGAGCTGAAGGCGTCGGTTCTGTGACTGCAACAACGTAGTCCGTGCCCACAAGAGAGGCAATGACAGGGCAGCCTATGCCCGCAGCGGAGTCTATGAAGACGTTCTCGAACCCATCGACTTTTTCGGCAGCTTCTGCGTATTTTCTGACTTCTGCGACGACCTCACCGGACGCCAGCTCGCCTATGTTCAATTCACCGGAGATAAGATGTAGCCCATATGCGTCGCCTTCCGAAATTTTCCCTATGGGCCTCTTTGACTTCGATATCGCGCCCTCCGGGCACGCCACCACGCAGGCCCCGCACCCTATGCACCTGTCCTTTACAAATGCGGGGTTCTTGCCCTTGACAAATACTATGGAATCCTGTTTGCACACCTCTGCGCACCTGCCGCACTTTGTGCACTTGTCAAAATCCCACTTGGGCGTCATCTGGTAGACATAGGCAGACCTTTTGAGCTTCGCAGAAAGCATCAAGTGGTCGTTGGGACATTCCGCATCGCAGTCCACGAGTAGCGTCTTCTTGGAGCGCGCCGACTCGATGGCCAGCGAGGTGGCCACTGTGGATTTGCCCGTGCCCCCCTTCCCCCCCGTTACTGCTATTTTCATCGTCTGCAAAAAGCTAAATTCAAATTGTGATTACATCCCCGGTCGTTATCCTTTTTGCGCCCAGGTTCTGCATCATCAGCCTTATGGGGATTGCCCCGGTGCAGTGCCCCGGCCTGAGAATCGGTATCGCCGTCTTCTCAAACTCGGAGAGTATGCCGCTGAGCCTCAGGCCGCTGGCGTCATGCAGGTGAAAGCCCCCGACCACTGCCCTGAGCTTGCCATACTCTTTGGCCGCCTTGACCAGGTTCAGTATGCCGCTGTGCGAGCAGCCCGTGAGCAGCACGACACCGCGGCTGGTCTTGAAGACTGCCGCCGAATCGTCACTTACGGGATCCGGCACGGTTCTGCCGTTGACTACATGGTCACCGCAATTCCCGGGATCCTCGTATTTCCGCTCGACTTCGCCCAGGAAAATCGCGCCCGGGGCGAATTCAGTCGGGGTACTCATGAACATGCACTTGCCAAAAGCCCTCTCGACTTCTTCACGCTTTAGCGGGCAGCCTATGTACGGCCTGCTGCCGTGGACCTTCTTCTCGAAGATGTCCGGATGGGATATGAAAGTCATGTTTTTTGTATCAAACCCCTCTATCAGATACGGCAATCCGCCGGTGTGATCCCAGTGGCCGTGGCTGATTACGACAAAATCAGTTTTAGCCAAATTGATGCCGAGTTTCAGGGCATTCCTTGCGAAAAGACCGGTGCTTCCAGTATCAAACAGCACATTGATGCCATCGTATTCTACGAAAGCCGAGAAGCCGAACTCGCTCGACAGCCCGGGGCACCTAGTGGCGGTGTTCTCCACAAGTATGGTTATTTTCATCGATGTCCTCAAGACGTTTTGACAGGAAATCGTTTATTGCGTCTTTCACGCTTCCTGTCGCGAAATAAGCGTTTATCCCCAATTGCTTGAGGACGTCAAGCGCCTTTGGCCCCATCTTGCCTGCTATGACTGTCGTTACGCCTTGCTCCGCTACTATCTTGGCGGCGCATATTCCAGCGCCTTCCGGCTTGTCATGGATGTTCTCGACAGCTTTCCACGAGGATATCATGTTGTCATCAATCTCCACGATAAGGAAGAAGGCGCATCTGCCGAAAACGGCAGACACGCTCGACTGAAGGTCTTTGCCATCCGAGGCTACGGCTATTCTCATTTTTCCTTAAAAGCATCCAGCCTCGTCTTGGCCTCTTCAAGCCGCTTTTCAAAGAATTCGACATCTTCCTTGGCCAGCTCTTTCTCATCGACATCCCTGGCACGGGGAGGCATACCTGTAGCGTAATACCTCCACCTGAAGCCCCTGCCCCAAGCTCCTCGGCCCCTTCCAAAGCCGGCCATCGGCCTGTCTATCTGCCCGCTCTCCAGGAGCGGGGTGCACCATCCACCCATACCATTGGGCCCTGTTCCGTCTCCACCCGGCATTTTCTTTTCCTCCTAAGTTTTTTCTTACGGGGTCTTTCAGCTGAAATCAAAGCCCCAGCTTTTCTACGGGCGAACACTTGCCCAGTCCCCGTCCTGTCCGTGGGCCCTTACCACGTGGGCCCGTCCCATCACGTCTTGGCATCTTATTTTCCTCCCTTCTCGATCTTTATCGCCTTTCCGTTCACCAGCGCATCCGCGATCTTCTTTCTCGCGGACTGCAGCTCCCTCCAATAAGTGCGCCTCGAGATTCCCATCTTCTTTGCGGCATCCTCCTGCTCAAGGTTCTCGAGATCTGAGAGCCGCACGGCCTCGGTCTCCTCCAAAGTCAGCGAGACCAGCTCGAGCTCTCTCATCGGGATCCCCGCCGGCTTGAAGTAATCAGCCTCCAAGTTCAAGGCCACCCTGCGCATCAACCTCGGGCGTCCCGGGCCTCTGCCGCCTTGGCTGCCACAATATCCATGTCTTCCCATGTTCTATTTAGAAGCATTGAGTATAAAAATGCTCATATGAGCAAAATTATCAGACAAGGTACTTAGGTCCTTTGTATGGGGGAATTCCTACGGGTGCTCAACATCATAGCATGGTTCTTCCCATATCCTGATGCACTTGCCTTTTGGAGGGCACCAGCTGTAGGTCTCGTTGCAATCCTGCTTCGGTGGGGGCGGAGGCTCTGGAGTGACGTTGAAGCGCTCGCAGTTCAGAGTCGGGTCTTCTGCCGCCTTTACGATGTTTTGGGGGGCATCATTCCAAAAACTTACGTCCAAGCAGTGCTTAGCTGCATAAT
>CAYSUP010000018.1:0-8628 GCA_964434205.1 uncultured archaeon
CTACCTTATAGCCTTCGGCTTCTGCCACCTTCATAGTATTCTTGATGTACTCCCTGCCCCATGCAGCAACAGAGCCGGCACATTCGTTATTGTACCATCGCGCGCGGGAAAAACCCATATAGCCGTATGCTGAATTGGCCAGTATCTTAAGGGCCTGCTGCCTCGCATCCAAAGTCTTTATCTTCGTCTTGTCGCCTTTCTCGGCGATGAGCTTTTTCATCTCGAGTTTTGCCTTTGACCTGCTCTTGAGGATGTTCTCCAGGAGTTCCGGTATGGGACCCCGCTTCTTTTTGCAGAACTTCGCGCCAGTTGGCGATACGTGGACATCTTTTTCACAGCAATCGCAGCCTATGGTGGATGCATCTATGTTGTGGGCTATTATTATCGAAGGGTACAGCGACCTGAAGTCAAAGACGAATATATTGTCGTGAATGCCCCTTTCAGGCTCAACGACATATGCGCCTTCATAACTCTCATTCCTGCGCGTGGCATATTCAGTATCACTGGGCTTTGCAGGCACAAGTATCTTCTTCTCATGTGCCATTCGCATCAGCAGCCACTCAATGGCGTTGCCAGTGCCCATCCTCGCGACCTCAAAGATCGGCTGGCCGATCAATTGGGCCAGTTCGTATTCGGTGGGCAGAACCTCAAGTGCAATCTTTAAGCATGAGTCGGAGTCTGCCATCGAGTACTTGAAGATAAGGTCTATGTTCTCGCCCTTTTCCCACCAACCGGCCATCTTCTCAACGTCGATGTCTAATTTTTCCTCATCAAAGATCGCCAAATGGACGTCCTCCTGCTGGTATCTTGGCAAGTAATACATCCTCCTGCAGACGGGGTACATGTCGATATGCGGGCGCCCTATGACGCGGGCGCCCATATCCATCCCCCTTCGCTCCATCTTTAGGTCGTAACCCTTGGCTCCTATGGAAAAGGGGATCTTGAGTTCGTTACACCTTTCCTCAATCACTGGGAAGTCGAAGTTATCGCCGTTATATGTTGTGATCAGGTCTATTTTCCGGCTTTTAAGCGTGCTTATGAAGGCTTTTATCATCGCCGCTTCATCGGCCATCTTCTCCACAAAATCAAGGTTCTGCCCGTTAGGGACGCTATGTTTGTAGTTCCAAATCTTTCGCAAGCCCAGATTGTCTGCGTAGCTTATCATTATCGGGACGTTCTTATCCCCCGCCTTCACTGTCTCTATGTCAAAGGCGCATATGCGCAGGTGCTCGTTGTCTGCGTCTTTCATTGGCACCGCGCCAGAGTCGATTATGTATCTCTGCACAAACCGGATGTCATCCTCGCGCGTTTCCTTGCAGTGCCTAAGTTCGGCCACCTTGTCCCTCAGCTCAGCAACGTTTCGCGGGTGCTTGACTATTATCTCAAGAACCGGTATTTCATCCCGCTTGTCTATGCGCTTGACAACGCGGACTTTGTCGATCTGGGGGAACTTTACGGATTCGATCTCCTTGAGCAATTCCTCGGCTTTGCCTTTGGGTATTGCATAAAAGTACGGCTTAAAGTCCCTCACTTCCACGATCTTCTTGTCCTCAAGCTTAGTCTCGGGGGTGTAGAATAGCTCTATAACGGCGCGGTCGTCTTCAGTCCTGTAGTTCCCATCTAACAGTGTGTCCATCAGAAGCAGTTTGATTGCTAATTTTTATTGGGCATAACATAAAAGGTATCTAAAAATGGGTCATAGGGACAGGGAGAAGGGAACAAAGCCCGATGAAAAGGCAAGGGGCGGGAAAAAGGCAGAAGCCCAGCAGCAGATCGACCTTGTGAACAGCCTGGTTGAGGAGGTAAGGACTCTTGACTCTGAGATAGACCTCCTTAAGCAGAAGATGAACCTTATAATAAGGGAGATAAACGTCCTGAAGAACGTTGTTTTGTCGGAGAAAGGCGAGATCAAAGTCTTGCAGGAAGAGAAAGAACGAGATAAGAGCAGGTTTGAAAGCATACTAAACATTGTCAAAAACATTAAGGGCGGCCAGGGCGGGGCTGATGTCCAATAATTCAAGTACTGGATAGCAACACATAGGGTGCCTGATTGCGGCAAGTGAGGTATTATCCGCTTAAGTGGAGTCTTGCCCGTTTAGTTGACTCATGTCCGTTTAGTTGACTATTACCGGTTAGTTGACGCTTACCAGTTTAGTGGACTATTACCCGTTTAGTTGACTATTATCTCGTATGCCTTGCCGCTAAACTTCTTTTGCTGCCCGTCAAACGCATAGGATATTGACGCTCCCGGCAGCTTTAATGTTACTCCCTTGTCCAGGCTCGAGAACTTCAGTTTGTAAGAAAGGGACATCTTCTTTCCGGGGTCAAGGAACGACTGCCAGACAAGCTCGCTTCCTATTTGGTCTGAGGGCGCTATGTTAAAACCCTCGGCCGCAAGCTCAAGCGGCATCTGGTCGACAACCATCGCAAACACGCGCTCTTTTTCCGGGTTGGATACTTCTATTTTTCGCTCGATCTCCCCTAAAGTGCCGGATTTGACCGATGTCTTTGAAACAGAACACTTGACTGCAGTCTTGTTGAACTGCAGATAGAAGAATGCTAACAGGGCTATTATTAATGCGACCGGACCTATCACCAGCGCATATTTCAACGGGCCTAAAAGGTCGCCTCCGCTTTCCTGCCTTGAGCGGCCTATCAGGTCAAAACCTTCTAAGACCAGCTTTCTGGCCGATGCAAAAAGCGAGTCTGCTTCCGCGGGTTTGGCTTCCAGGATTTTCTTTGATGCATCATCGTAGTTTTTTCTTGCATCAGTGAATTTTTTCTTGGCATTGTCAAGCATCGAAACTGTGCTTGGGGTCATGGTGGATGTGCGGTCCATCTCAGACTTTATTTGCGATACCTCATCTGAGCAGGCTGAAGCGAGGGACGCTGGCATTCCCATTGCAGTAGACGTTATTGTCACAAGTTTTGCTGCCGCAGCCGTGTAATTCTCCGAGGCGTAAAACACTTCTATGGAAGAGACCGTCTGCTGTATGGATTCAAGGGGGGCCTTCTTGGCTTCGGCAACGTTTGGCATGTTAACCTCTATCTGGCCGATGAGGTATTGAGACTCCTCAAGTGGTTTTTGTATGTCGGAGTAGCGCTTTAGGAACTGCATGCGCGGGGCTGCTAGCTGGCTTGTGAGGGCGTTTATCTCCTGGCTGAGGGTTATCATCTGGCCTGCGTCGCCCCTGGCCTGCGCTGCACTCAAGAGAGACTGCTTTTGGTTAAGCTCTGTGGCCAGGTTGGTGTAGGGGGATGTGTCGATTGCGCATAAGGCCGAGGGCAATAATACCATAACCGTTACCAGGGCGATTATCCGCCTATTCATTTTTTATACGACTGTACATTATATACTGCATTGTTTCATACGCCGCTTTGCAACGACCACACCATGATGATTAAAGTATGGTGATTAAACTACGATGATTAGACCATGGTGATTAACCCAGGGTAATCACGCCACGATGATTAAACTGCATTAATTTAGCAATACCCAAACAAAAATGGCTGAACACGAAAAGATTGGCGGGCTGTAGATCTTCAATAATGTCCTGCGCGGCACAGTGACTCTTGTGACTGCCATACTCTTCATAATAGCGGTTAGCCTCATAGTGCTCGGGGTCAAGTCCATTGTCGAAGCTTGGGGTGTTGTGCTTAACATTTTTTCAATGGAGGAGACTACGTTCATAATCCTTATAACTGGCCTTGGGATGGTAGTCATAGGTGTGGCCGTACTTGACTTGACACGGTCGATTATAGAAGAAGAGCTCGCTGAGAGGAGGATAAAGAACGCCCAGGAAAGGGCTAGGGACTTTCTCACAAGGTTCCTTGCAGTCATCATCTTCGCTATATCGGCAGAGATATTCCTTGATCTGGCCGAGGTTAACGCCGTATCAAGTCCGGAGTTCTTCGGGGATGTGGCAATATCGGGTATAGCTGTCGGCGCGATGCTTGCAGGGCTTGCGCTTTATCTTAAGATGACTGCGCCGGCCAAAGAAGCAGGTAAGTGAGAGTCGGGTGGGGGCTATATTTTATCTTTATTTCTTTATCTTATCTTTGTCTCTTTATCTTATCTTTATCTCTTTATCATCTCTTGATCTCTTTGTCGTTATCTCTTTATCTTTATCTCATCTTTATCTCTTTTTGAGCAATGCGACCCTGCTGTCTTCCTTTGAGTCCTTCAGCTCAAAGCCTATTTTTTCGCCAAGCTTTTTTGCTATTCCTATGATTTCGGCGTGCGAGAGCATGTTATCCAAGGTTAGCCTTTTGCGCGAGTATCCCACGCACATGTAGGATTTTATCTCGACAAAATCAGGGTCTGCCTTTTTTATCAGTTCCGCAAACTTGGGCAACAGTTTCTCATCATCATTCCAGCCCCTGACCATGGTCATCCGTATGGCCCGCCTGCACTTGAAAAGCGGGAAGAGGTCTATTGTCTCATTGATCCTCTCCCACCCATCGGGTATTATCGACCTGTCAAGCTGCTTGTAGAGCTCCTTTGTTGGAGCCTCAAGGCTGAGATAAAGCTGGGTTGGCTCCCTGCTTATGTCCCGCAGGCGGTCGGGAAAAGTCCCGTTTGTCACAAGAAAGGTGCTCTCAAAGCCGTGGTTGTGGAAGCTCTCTATGAGCTCGCCTATCATCGGGTATATGGTCGGCTCGCCTGCCAGGCTTATTGCTGCCTGGTTTGGATTTTGCGCCTCTTTCCATTTCTTGGGATCGAGCCGGTCCTTAAGGCCGCCATAGCCGCTGAGGAGAAGCCTCTGCGCCGTTATCGACTCCTCCACTATGAAGTTTGGGTCGTCCCACTCCTTAAGCTCAGTGCCAATCGTCCATTCTACGGGCCTCCAGCAATAGACGCACTTTTGGGTGCACCACGAGACTGCAGGCGTCATCTGCAGGCAGCGGTGGGAGTTTATCTTATAGAATTGCTCTTTATAGCAAGAGGACTGGTTCATCAGGCTTCGCCTGGCCCATTCGCAGACCTTGACTGCCGAGTGGCGGCCAACCAGGTGGTAATGCTGCTTGACCAAAAGTTTTTGAAGCTCTTCGGGGATCATCGGCCTTGCCGCTTCCACTGACTTTTGGAGATGCCCGTCCTTCTTTTGACCGGATGGACTCTTGTTAGACTGAGATATGCTCTTCGTGTGAGGGGGCAGGTTCTTCATTTGAGAGGACATGTTCTGCATTAGGGATGGCGTGTTCTTCATTTGAAAAGTCTCGGCCTTGTCGCGGCCTGAGCCCTTTCCTTTAAGTATTGTCGTTGTGATATGGGGCATAGACTGTAATCAGAAGAAACAATTAAAAAAATAAGCAAAAGCAAAAACACATGTCTTCGGACTATCAAAAAGAGCCGCCCGATGAGTTTGTATTGTTGGTATTCGCGCCCCAAAGCCCCATGCACTCACCCGCCGTCGAGCAAAGTTCATTATAATTGCTCCAGCCATCACTGCAAAAACCGTACGCCGGCCCGGAGTAAGTCTGCGTCTCGGAAGAGCATCTTGCCAGGCCCGGGTTCCCAAGGCCGGCCCAAAAGTTGCCCTTTTGACCTGCACAAACACTGTATTCTTCTGTTACGTCTGCTAGAAGGATCTCCCCGCTTGGCGAACATGATATCTTCTGGCAGAAATCATATTTA
The DNA here is from genome assembly GCA_964434205.1 of uncultured archaeon. Lineage (GTDB taxonomy): Archaea > Altiarchaeota > Altiarchaeia > JAFGQM01 > JAFGQM01 > JBFYKJ01. The sequence goes on from CAYSUP010000018.1 coordinate 5,639, forward strand.
AACCGGCAGAAGCTACATCGCCTCACATTACCGTCGGAGTATTTCTCATACTCAGTCCCGCATTCCTTGCCCTCTGAAGTGCCTATTGAATTCCAATCAGTCCCGCATGAGGGGTGGCCGCTGTCATCGCAGTCAGTAGTGACACCTATCGGCCCTAAGTTGCCTTCGCCCGCCAGCCATGCAAAACTGCCATTGCTGGAGGTGGCGGGGTACGTGAAACCGCGAGTGTAGTTGAACACGCAAGTGTACTTGATGTCACCGCCGCACATGTAAGTGCTTTTCCAATCAGAAGAGGTGTTGCATTCTGCGTTTATCTCGCTTGCCGTATGCCAATCATAGCCGGAACCCAGATTGGCGCAAGTTCTGAAGTTGCCATCGGAAATGCCGATGTTTGTGCCGCCGTCCGAATCCCACTTCATTGCGCACGGCGTTCCCGATGTGCACGCACACAACGGGTCCTCATCATCCCTTAGCCCGTCGCAGTCATTGTCCCAACCGTCGTTGCATATCTCAATTGTGCTGGAGGCATTCTCCGGCAGGTCCCTGTCGCAGCCAAGGCACGCAAACCAATACTCCTGGTCGCCGGCAAAATAAGCTTCCATGCACTCCAGGTCATAGTTGTTGACTTGCCCGTTATTGTCAATATCGGCACAACCAAGCATATCTGGTTGGGTCTGAAGGACTCCGCCCACCATAAACCGTAGTATTACAAGATCTATTATTGAGATTGTGCCATCGGCGTTAAGGTCGCCCTTTGACCCGCGGCATTCCAGCCCAAAGATGGCCATGCAAGACTCGGGTATCGGGGTTTCAGGCATGATTACGTCGCCTGTTGCAAAATCCACTGTGAACAGCTTCCTTAGGCAGTCTAAATCCGCTGAGTTGACCGTGCCGTCTTGGTTGAAATCCGCTATTCCGAGGATGTCCTCAGAAGGGGTGACTCCTGCAGAAACTGCATCTATGATCCCTTCTATTACCTGCTCGTCGTTTGCATCAAGCTTGCCGTCGTTGACTACATCTCCCGGGATTTCAGAGTCAGTGTCTATGTCAAAACAGAAGCCGCCTTTCATTGAGCCCGCAGAGCATGCATCGTTGGAGAAATCGCCATTTACGTCCCCATACCACTTGGATGATATCACATTGGTTAGGCAGGTCAAATCATCGCTGTCCACATCAAGGTCATTGTCCATGTCCATGCACTCGGCTAAGGAGTTCCTATCATTAATCGCGGTCACCACCTGGAGATACTCTTCAAAGATGGTGCTGTCCTCGCTGTCTAGCTTGCAGTCTAAATTTAGATCCCCCGTGTTATCGGACGGGCACTCGGCAAACGGCGTTATGCTGCAACCTGAGTTTATGCACCCGACTATCTGCTCTTGTGAATAAAAGGCTACCCTGGACGTGTAGTCCAAGACGCACTTTCTGACGTCTTCTATGTTCGAACATGAGGAATCCCGCATAAGCGGGCATATGCCCGTCTTAGTTTTTGAAACGTCAAGCACATGTATATCTGCATCTGACACTTCTTCGTCCATTATAAGGAACTTAAGCTTGGATGTGCAGACCTCCTGGGACGGTGCTGCAAACTGCAGATAATAGACTCTCTGGCTTGGATTCCAATTAAGCGTGTAGAACACGCCATCTAGGTAAAGTTCAAAGATATCAAGGCCGTACGCAACCTTGCCTTTGAATGTCAACTCCACGTCAGTCCTGAAGCTTTCAAGCGGGGCCAAAATGCTCTTTGAGAGCCTGACAATTGCTTCAAGGTCCTTTGAATTGGAGGTTGACTCAAACCCAGATGAGTAGGTGGTGTTGTACATAACCCCGTCCACCTCAATTTCTATGAATAAGTCAAGCATGTATTCGCCTTTGTACGGCACATCGGCCAAAAGCTTCCAAAATCCGGTCGCATCGTCTATTGTCAGGTTGCCGGCGCTTCCGGGATATGCGCTTGGGGAATCCACATATGCTACTGAGACTGTCTGACGGGCCAGCTTTGTGATTGCAGTCCCGTTGAACATTATCTCGTAATACAGCGGGACTGGCGGGTCTGAGCTGGTTGACATCGCAGGGGTTATTGTAAGGAGGCCGGACCCGTTCTTGTACTCGCGCACTTCAACAGGCAGTGAATGTGTCCCCGTATACCGCCCGTATTTTGCATTTATCAGCAGGGCGTATTCACCAAGTTCATTCGGGGCGATGCAATTAAGGCGCCAAATGCCGCTATAAGAAACAGTGCAATCCCTGCCGCCTACCTGTGCAGTTACAACACCTGATTCTTGGGTTAACTTGGTGTTTTTGTATGAAATCTGATTTACGGTCGCAGTAAACGTCTGGTTTTTTGAGAGTATTCGCGGGGCGGTTGCGCCGCTGAATACAAAGTCTGCTGATGCAACCAGTTCACCGGTATAGTTCAAGTTTATGTCTGCAGACTTATGCTGGTTTTTTGCAACAGTCATATCATTAGACTTGTAATCCAGATAGCCCTGGGGGAGGCCGCGCACCCATGCATAGAAAGATTTGTTTGCGAGGACTGTGACCTCTTCTGTATATGCGCCAGACCCGAGCGCGAGCGAATTTGCAATGCCGGTGCCCGGAATGAGCTCACCATCTGAAGTCCAGAGGGTTATCGTGGAGTTTCTGGTCAGTACCGCACCGTCTTTTCCTAATACCTTTATCTTGACATAACCTACATTTGACGGCTGGCAGTTTATGTTGATGGCAATCGACTGCCTTTCACCGCCGACCACAGTTATTGTCGCCGGGGATGCTGCCGCCGGAACGCACCCCGCCGGCGGGTTTGACATCGAGGCCATCACAATTGTGCCTTCAGGCAAGCCTGTAAAGACATAGCAACCAGAGCGGGTGGGTTCAGTCAAAGGGTCTATGTTAGATAAGTCGCCCGTCCTTGACAATGTCCCAGTTACATCCTGTATCGTTATCACGCCCAGTACCATAGCCTGGGTTCCGTTCTTGACGCATACTTCTAT
>CAYSUP010000019.1:0-8523 GCA_964434205.1 uncultured archaeon
CCTTGTCGCCTGCCTTTGCATTAATCTCTGGCGGGTTTCTTGCTTTTATGATCATGTGGCGCCGCTTCATCCTATCATACTTCGGGACTTTTATTGTGTAGTCTTTTCTCACGGTAACGGTCTTTTGCATCTTGTCGCTGACTACCGTTCCCTCTATCACTGCGCCGCGCGCAGGTATTGCATCCCTTTGTGAAACATCGCTGTCTTTAGCCTTGTCAGCCATTTTTTATTTTTTCTATAGAAACGCAACACGAGAGCTCCTCATCGTTTTAGGGCCCTTTTGCCCGCTTAAAACAACGCGCATTTGCACGCGCGGGTTTTACCCGTTCTCCCGAACGGTTAAAACGAGATTCGTATCTTCTTTTTTATGCGTTCCTCGGGTCTGCCGAGAAATAGCGACCCATTGACCAGCAGCTCATCGCCACTGTCAGTGTGGATCGAAAGAGTTGTGTTCTCTTTCGGTACTTTTTTCGGGCCTTTCGGCCCGGTGAGCGTGATTGTCTTTTGTGTCTCATCGGTTATCGTTCCTGAAAGACCGATGATGCCCTTGTCTTGCGAATCCACCACCTTGGCCTTGAGCCCAATAAGCTCATGCCTTAAGAGGTTATAAGGCGTTATTGTCATTTTCGCTTTTTGGGCGCCTTATGACTCCTCGATGGTGTTTGCTGGAAAGCCCATCCCAACGAGGATGTCCTTCACCTTTGTAACGTGATATCCCTGCAATTCAATGACACCTTCCTTCAGGGTGCCGCCGCATGCAAGTTTGGCCTTGAGCTTTTTCATGACCTCTTTTTGGTCAGATTCAAGGCCTGCAACCAAAGTCACATGCTTACCATATCTGCGCTTCTCAGCCTTCACTGTAATGCTGGCTTGTTGCTTGGATATCTCCCCGCAGGCACAGATTTCTTTTGGCAGTCCGCACTTGTTGCAAATCTCTGGCATAATATGGTGTGTTAGTTTGAAAATGAGGGTATATAAACCTTACTTCGCTTTCTTAGCCGGCGTCTTCGCCTTTTCCATCTTTGCAGCCTTTGTCCTTTCAGCCTTCGGCGTTTCGGCCTTTGCAGCCTTCGGCGCCCCGCCAATCTTTGACGACTTCACCTTGGCTTCAACCTTATCGACAGATTCGCTCACGTTCTTCTGGTGCTTTATAGTCTCAAGGCGTGCGATCGTCTTTCTGAGGTTGTGCATCTTGCCGCTGTTCTCTGGAGCGCCGCCTGACCTGACCTGGCTCTTCATCTTTGCGTAGTCAGTGTAGAGCTGTTTTATCTTGTCATCGATCTGCTCAACGGACAATTCCCTCATCTCCTTGATTCGCATTATTGCCATTCTTTGTGTCTTTGGTGATAAGTCCTTATTCTGCTGATTTTGATTCCTCAGAAACGCCCGAACCAGACTCAGCTGGCACTTCCGCCTTCACTTCAACATGCGCTTCTTCCTTTTTCTTTTTGGCCTTCTTTGGTGCATCGCCAAACGCCCCTTCCTTTTTTGGCTTTTTTGGCTTCTTTGGCTTTTCCCCAACAGGCTTTTCTTCAGGGGGTGCAGCGCTCTCCTTTATCTCGGCCACTTCTACCTCGATTGCATCAAAATCAGCGCGGTTTGTTATTGTGATATCATCCGGGAAGTGCACGTTCGGCGGGACGATGTTTACTTCAACACCGATGGTGCCCGGCTTGCAGTTTGCAATCACATGGCCGTGCAAGACCTGGTCTATTGACGGCCTGCCGCACTTCTTCATGTAGCCTGCCTTCATCTTCAGCTGCCTTGCCCGCCCGCCCTTTCCGATGAGCTTTCCGGACATGACTATCTCTGCGCCCTTGGCCCCGTCGCGCATGATCGATTGAAGCGCTTTGTATCCGACTTTCCTCGGGTTCATGTTGCGCTCAAGCGCAGAGGCGATCCTGTAAGCGACAATGTTTGGCTCGAGGTTTGGCGCATCCACCTTCTTTATCTCAAGCTCGGGCTTCTCTATCTTATAATCCTGTTCTATCGTTCTTGTTATGTCCTTGACATTCTTTCCCTTGCGGCCGATGACAAGAGCCGGGCGGTCGCAGTGGAGGACTATTCGTGTGACAAGCGGCGTCCTTTGTATGGCTATGCCAGCAAGCCCAGCCCTCTTCAGCTCTCTGTAGAGGTACTTTTTTACCTCCATCTCCTTCACACCCTCGCCTATGAACAGCCTTTCAATTGCCATGTTATTCGGATTCCTCAACTTCTTCTAGGAATATCTGTATTGTTGTTAAGTGGGATTCAAAGACCGTGTGGCGGCCCTTTGGCTTCATTCGCCTCATCTTCCTGCCGCGGAGAGCCACTGCAGATGAGATAATGCAGTTCTTGACGTCAAGGCCCCTGAATTCTGCATTGGCCATCGCCGATTTAAGGACAATCAATATGGCGCCGGAGACCTTTATCGGCTGAAAGCCGTACGGCTTCATCCCGATCTTGTGCCCGCTCTGGAGTTTTGCCTTCTTTACAGGCACAAGAGCCTTCTTGTCGATGACGGCCTCCAAGTATTTCTTCGCATCTTCGGCGTTCATGCCGCGTATTGCAGCACACACCTCCACTGCGTCCTTGAACTTGACACGTATCTCCTTTCCAGTGGCCTTCGCAACAAATCCTTCATCTTCCGGAACATACGCATAACCGACCTTCATGCTCTCACCGATACGAATTTAGTTGACCTTGATGCGCCGATACCCGGTGCTGAGTGCTGCTGGAATGTCCTTGTGCCAGCGAACTCGCCAAGGGTGTGGCCTAACATCTTTTCTGTTACGATGACGTCCTTGAATTCCTTCCCGTTGTGTATGGAAACCGTTCTCCCGACCATCTCCGGGAGGATGATGAATTCCCTGCAGTGGGTCCGGATCTTCTTTTCGGACTTCTTCAGTTTCTTGTAGAGCTTTAGCCTCTCGTCAGTCTCTTTGGCAGCAAGCATCCTGGCTATGCTTCTCCTCTGTCTTGATGGCAATAGGGCGGCAAATGCCTCGATGCTCATCGACTTCAGCTCTTCAAGCTTTTTCCCGTGGAAGAGAAATTCTTTTTTTGCCATTATACTGACTTCTCCTTGATTATTTTTGTTTTCCTTACGCCAGTCCTTCTTGGTGCGAGGTTACCGACTTTTGAGCCCGGCGGAGCGTTCCTCTTGACACAGTCGTTCCTGCCGAGGCTTGTCCTTCCGCCGTGCGGGTGATCGGCTGCGTTCATGTTGTTGCCGCTGACGATCGGATAAAGTTTGTTTCTAGATGCCTTGTTCTTGTGAGCGTTGCCTGCTTTCATCAGCGGTTTGTCCACCCTGCCGCCGCCGGCTATTGTGCCTATAGTGACCCTGCATCCCCAGTCTATCTCGACTTTGTTCTTTGATGGCAGCCTTACCAGGCTCTTTTTCCTCTCGCGGTCGTGCGACATCACATATGCCGATAAGCCTGATGACCTGACCATCTTCCCGCCGTCACCGGGCACTATCTCAAGGTTGTAGATCGGTGTGCCCTCAATGACGTTCTCAATTATGGTTATGTTCCCCGGCGCCATTGCAACGTTATCCCCAAACTCGACTATGTCGCCCTCGGAAATCCCTGCTGGTGCCACTAAATAGCAATTCTTGAAGTCCTCTGTTATAAGCTCCATGAGCGGCGATGACCGGACCGGGTCGCCAGTGAAGTCAACGACCTGCATGACCCCGCCTTTCTTGAAGACCTTAAGGTCCATGTATTTCGCGCCAGAGATACAGCGGTGGCTCGGCGAGCGGTACCTTGGCCCTCCCTTGCCCCTAGCCTGTTGTATTAGTCTGTGTCCCATTTTACATAAGTCCCATATCCGAAACTATCTTGCCCGCATCATGCTCGGGCGTTAGCTTGACAATCGCCTTCTTCTCCCTTCGGAAATCGTTTATCACGTTGACTGACTCCACTTTCACGTTATACGCCTTCTCGACTGCATCCTTTATTGACACCTTCGTCGCCTTCTCATCGACGGCAAAGACGAGCTTGTTCTCCTTTTCAAGGAGCCCAAACGACTTTTCGGTCATTATCGGATACAATAAGGTTTTCATTTTATTGTGACTGTATTTTTATTATAAGTTTATTTTATTATAAGTTTATTATAACGAGATTTTTTCAAGAGCGCCCTCGGTCCACAAAGTCAGCCTTCCAGGGTGCCCGCCCGGAGCAAGGTCGCGCACAGCCAAATCTTCAACAGTCACGACATCAACGCCTGCCAGGTTCTCGGCCGCCTTCTTGACTGCGCAGTCGCCCGACACTACAACAAGCACCGACTTGCCGCGCTTCCTCTTGCCAGTCCCTGCCTTGCCCGATTTTATCTTGGTTTCGCCGGCGCGCCCTATGTCGGCCATCAAGCCCAGCTTCTCAAATATCTCTTCGACTTCCTTTGCCTTCTTTATGCCTTCAAAGGAGTTTTCTATTATCAAGGGTAACTTTATTTTCTCGATTACGTGGCTCCTGCCCTCGCCTTTTGCAAGATTCAGGTCTGCCGTTGCAGCGATTGCGGATTTCAGAGCAACGATCCACTCTTTCTCGTTCATCTTCTTTGCCCATATCTTCTCGGCTTTCGGCGGGTGCGCGCGGTGACCTCCCTTTGAATGGGGCACCCTCTTTACCTGGCCTAATCCTCCGCCGGGGAGTTTCTGCCTTGGCAATCTTGACATTCCCTTGTTGACTGTAAGCCTGTAATACTCCCTTCTTCGCCCGTAGTATTCGGCTGTCGTCCTAAAGCCTGCCATCGGGTCGCTGCCGTAGGGCTGCTTATCCCATGACTGCTCTGCCGTGAATGCGCGTAATATCAAATCTGGCCGGAAGTCTGCATCGAACGCCGCAGGCAGGAAAACATCGCTCTTGCTCGGGCCTTTTGTTGAAAGCACTGCTGCCTTTTTGGTGGACTTCACAACCTTCTTCTTTTCCGGCCCTAGAGTAGTCCTTACAGCCATTATACGCCCTGGTGAGATTCAGTCGATACTGCTTCAATTGAATATGAATGCACTTTCTTCGGCGGCCTTATCGCCTTTCTTATCCCGATAGCTCTCTTCCTCGGGCCAGGGACTGATCCCTTGACCAATACATAGCTCCCTTTTACTAGGCCGTAATTCACAAATCCGCCCTTCGGGTTTATTTCCTCGCCCTTCTCGCCCATCTTTATTATAAGCTTGTTGACATCGACACGGTTGTGAAAGCCCATCTTTCCCGGCATCGGGACTAGCCAGCTTAGGTTGTGCAGGCCTCTTTTTCCGATAGCGCCGACGTGCCTCATGTGCCCGCCCCTCTTGTGCTTTCGCTTCTGCATCTTAACGCCCCATCTCTTGACTTGGCCCTGGAAGCCCTTGCCTTTGGTGACGGCGATCGCATCGATGAGCTCCATGTCCTTGAAGACATCCCTGATGCTTATCTCCTTTCCAAGGATGCCCTTTGCATAAGCCCACTGCGCTTTCACGTCCCCGCCTATCGCTATCTCGGTTATCTCCGGCTTTTTCTTCCTGATGCCTGATTTTCTTGGCTGGGTGTGGACGAGTAAAAAGAATTCGGTGATTGTTGAAAGGTTCTCATCGACTTTTTTGATGTCGTCGGTGTTTTTCAGATCTTTGGGTATGGACATTGAGCGGGCAAGGTCTTTGTCAAGCTTGTCGGCAAAGACATCGGTGAGCACCTCCGGGCCGCCGTACCCCTTGACATAAGCGCGGATCCCAAAAACAGTCAAGGGCGGACAGTCAAGGACTGTTACCGGGAGGTGGACGCTCTGGTTGTGGGCCAGGCTGTGCTTGTATGTGTCTTTGGCAATGACATGCGTCATGCCTGCTTTGTAAGCGATAAATCCGAGCGGCGCTGCGTCCTTGCTCGGGGCGTAGTTGCCGATCGTCGGCGTCTGCTTCTTCGCCCTCACTCTTGGTGAGTAGCCGGTAGAGCCGGCCCGTGGTTTGTGGTTTGTACCCATTGTTTAAAGTGAATGATGCCTTTGCGAAATTTGAAAGTGAGTGGTGATTGAAGACTGCTTGAAATTCAATGAAGATTTAACGATATTTGAAACTGAATTTGAATTGAATGCGATCCTCGGGATGGCGGTCCTGCGAGACGGCCAGTTCAACGCTGGAGAAAAAAGCGGTTAATTAGAAACATAGGGTATAAAAAGGTTTGGATCGTCTAGGCTTTGCTAATAAACTCTGACTTGCTCATAATTAGGGGTTTTGCAGCTCATAAACAACAGGCGGGTGGAGGGATGACCCGAACCCTAGCCTTGAGCGCGCAGTCTTTCTGACTTCGATCCCAAGCTCCCTAAAAGCCGAGTCAAAGTACGACTCAAAATCCTTTTGACTATTGACCTCGACCCTGAATTTGTCGTCCAGTACTGAGCACACCCCGAGATGCCGGTCGTTGGTGATAAGCCCTAACTCCACGGTCGTTATCTGGTTGATTGGCGTTTTCAACATCAGATAACCGCCTTTTGTCACAAGAAGCCTTTCTTTGCTTAGGTATACTGTGCAAACTTGCTTTTTGTCTAACAGCGTAAAGAAGAAAATGGAGACAGAGAATAATAAGGAAACCCCTAATAGGCTCATGAGGGCATCCTCATCTTCTAATAATCTATCAAGAGGCTTTCTTTCAGAGCCTGCTTCCAGGAGGGCAATAAAAACGAAGAAAATGGCGAATAGTACCAAGATGAGAAGGAATATATACATAACCTTCATGCCTCTACCGGCATTGCTTTTGATTGCACCGCGTGAAAGTTCCATAAACTCTTGAGAATCCTCAGCGAGGGGAGCTTGTTCATCAGTCATTGAAGCATTCCTTACGCGTATCTCATGGCTATGCTTCATGAATTCGATATTACTGACGGCAAGGTCAACATCCCCCTTGCTTCGGGAACTCCACACGCCTTCGGGAGTTATCCCAAAGGAGGCGTTCCAGGACTTGTCAAGTCCGAATGCAACGGCATGCGGCATAAACTCGTTATAGACTCTCTGCCTCACTAGAGGAGATTTTGAGATGAACTCAAAGAGCTCTTCATACCTCTTCTTCGTATAAGGGACTATGTCGTTCTCAAACTCGAATAAAAGGAGTTTGCTTGCCTTTCCAACCTTTTGCCGCTCTCTTAGTGTGGGGACAAAGATGCCTATTGAGAGGACCATAAGGCCAAACATTATGGCCGCTATTAGCACATCGTTTTTCAGCAGGAAAAAAAGGCTTATGCCGCCGTATACTAGCATACTAATTAGAATGATAACAGCGATTGCCCCTCCCGACCGTTCATATTTTTCCAAATCAGCTATCGTCCTGATCTTTTTCTCAAAGTACCTATCGATGATGACATCGGGAGCCAAACGATTGCCTTTCTCATCTCGTAGGAGCAGGAGGGACTTTACAATCTTTGTTTCTGCCAGGCTATGGATGTTATGCAGTATGAGCTCGTGGAACTTCCCCGTTGAGAACTTTGCGCGCAGCTCTTCAGGTGACAGTTCTTTTTTCTCGGAGAAGAGCAGGTCGATGAACTTATGCTCAAACGGTCTGAGAGACTCCGGATTGCTTATGTAGTATACTCTGGAAATCTCCGCTGGAGCCTTCTGAGTCTTCGCATCAAGACCGATATAGCCCCTAGCAACCAGGTCCATTAACGTCGCGAGGACGTCGCGATCAGAGATATTACCGTCTGTCACATAACCAGCAAACGCAGGAGAAAGCTGTTCCCTGAGGGCTCTTGCTTGAGGAAGATCGATCATTACATGATTACGACGGCATAATTAAAAATATAGATAGGGGCAGCTAGCTCGATAAACTGGGACTTGCTCATTCCTAATCTACTCATAAAGTCTGCTCAATAAGTCGCTTTAGTAGCAGAGCCTGTCCTTGTTACGTTTTTTCTCAGCTTTGATATCTTGCTAATATGTTAGGAAGAGTCATAACTCCCCTAATTTCCGCGGGTTTTTTAGAAAACAGTGGATTTATTTTCTTTTAGTCGTTATAATACCATGGCAGGGCCAAAAAGACTCATCGGAGTCCCGCTGAGCGACAGGTTGCCAGGTACGAGAGTATCCGAAATTCGGCACAGATTTGATACGCTTCACAAGGGGGATGCCAGGATAATTGAGGTTAGCAATGGCCCTAGAGATATGCGCGCGCATAGGGTGATTCCCAGATTGCTTGACGATGGCCACTTAGAGGTTGAAGTAAACAATCACCCCAATTCGCCACAGATGGCTGGACGGGTACATCCCGAAGTCCTTGGACTCATCGACCGGTTGGCCGACATGCCGCAATATAACTACAGATTAATCGGTCCTTGGAGACACCAAGCCGGAGGTAAGGCTATTGCAGTGTATAAAAGAGAATAAAAGGGGCAAAATAGCCCCTCTAGCTTACTTCCTGGACTTAAGCTTACTTCCTGAACTTAAATCAGCTGCCTAGCACTATTTCGGCCTTTTAACCCGATAGACTCCGACCAAGAGGGGATTTATCTGATAGGCATCATTAGATTTATCCGACATGCACCATTGGATTTATCCGACATGCACCATTGGATTTATCC
>CAYSUP010000020.1:0-8428 GCA_964434205.1 uncultured archaeon
TCCTCCGTTTTGGATTTGGCACTCATTTCATTTCATTGGGGTCTGTGATTTTCCCCGTTATCGCTGATGCGGCAACCACGTAGGGATTTGCCAGATATACTTTTGACTTCTTGTCGCCCATTCTTCCTATAAAGTTCCTGTTAGTTGTCGAAACGCAGACTTCCTCGCTTGCTAGTATGCCCATGTAGCCGCCTAGGCACGCGCCACATGTCGGTCCTGAGACAAACGCGCCTGCATTTATGAAAACGTCGATTAGCCCCTCATTTATCATCTGCTTTTGTATTTCAGTCGAGGCCGGCACGACTATCATCCTCACGTCAGGGTGCACCTTCTTGCCTTTGATTATGCTGGCAGCTGCGCGCATATCCTCTATACGGCCGTTTGTGCAACTCCCTAGATAAGCTTGGTCTATCTTTACGTCAACATCAGCAGCTGCTTTGGCGTTCTCCGGCAGGAAAGGCTCGGCTACGGTCGGTTTGATATCCTTCGCATCGTATTTGAAGACTTCAGAAAACTCAGCGTCTTTATCGGAGTAAATGGGCGTATACTTGCCCCTGACCCTGTTTTTCAGATAGTCAAAGACCTTCTTGTCCGGCGGTATTATCCCCGCCTTCGCACCAGCTTCGATGGCCATATTTGATATCGATATCCTATCAGCCAGCGGCAGGCCGTCTATTGCTGAGCCATACCATTCCATCGTCTTGTACAATGAGCCTTCTACGCCCACATCACCAATCGCGTGCAAGATGATATCTTTCCCCATCACGTATTTCCCAAGCTTTCCCTCAACGACGAACTTCTGTGTCTCCGGGACCTTGAACCACATCTTCCCTGAGGCCATCGCGCAGGCTGCTTCAGTTGAGCCCGTACCTGTCGAGAAAGCGCCAAGAGCGCCGTATGAGCACGTGTGCGAGTCCGCCCCGATTATCAACCTTCCAGGCGCTGCAAAGCCCTGCTCTATCATCAGCTGGTGGCAGACGCCACCGCGGCCGACCTCGTAGTAGTTCTTTATTTTATGCTTCTTTGCAAAGTCGCGCATCGCCTTTGCCTGCTCCGCTGACTTCACGTCCTTGTTGGGCACGTAGTGGTCGGGTATCAGGACTATCTTGTCGCGCTTCATCACTGAGTCTGAGAAATTGGCGTCGTATACTTCAAACGCCGGCAGGCCGGTGACGTCGTTGACCATTATATAATCTACTTCGGCCTCCACTATTTGGCCCGGTTCCACCGCCTTTAAGCCTGCATGCTTTGCCAGTATCTTCTCGGAAATAGTAGACATATTTTTAATGTAACTTCTATAGTTTGAGACTGTGGGATAAAAAATCAGTTTAATTCTTTTAGCTTCTATAGTAGCATGGGATCGACTCGCAAGCTTGTCGGACGCATGTCGTATAAGAGCTCAGTAGGGTTAGTCCTTGGTGGCGGCCTAAAGCAACGTGGTGGCAAATGGGTTTCTCTGGAGTCAAGGGAGGGTGTTCGCAGGGGCAACGCCCACTCGCTTGAGAACGCCCGATCATATTTTGATGGCCTGATAAGGGGCGAATCTGTGAAAAAAGGCACCGATGCAAGACTTGAAAGATTAAACAGGTCTAATGAATATGCAGAGTTATTGCGCGAGCTCCCAAGGGTACCTACCGCCCACCAGCTTGTCGCAATAATGGCATTCAGGCGCGGCCTTGCCAGCGACAGGTTAAAGACTTATCTTACGGGATTGAGCTCGCTGCAGAGATACCCCAGATACGTCTTTTGGGAAGGCAATCTGAATCAGATAGACAGGGCTGTGAAAAGAAACCTGCCGGCAAGGATAGAGGAGCTTTTGGCGAAGCGCCAGAACGCGCAAATACACGACAGCAGGGAGATAGCAGAGAAGCTCGGGATGGATTGGAAAAGGAGGGACGACCAGACTATGATAAACGCCTCGATGCAACTACTGGAGCAGATGGGACTTGCCAGGAAAGGCCTTATACATTCTGGCGACACTGGCACAAAGGGTGGGGGTAATTTGGCTACATTTTACCATAAAACTCACGGAGCCTTGCCGATAAGGCATCCAAACAGCATGCTGGAGGTGCTGAAGAGCGCCTACAACGCAGGCGGCGCCATAAGAGCGGTAAGCTTGCACAAGGTCAGAGATGTAGGCGGGATTAGAGTCGGCAACCCAAATGCAAGATTTAACCACACCACGGTTCAGAACGCCTCAAGGCGGCTGGAGAGTTTGGGGCTTGTGGAGATTGTTACAATCAAAGCTACGCAAAAGAGCTTTGAAAAGGCTGAAATACATCTGACGGCAAAGGGTATGCAGCTGATGAGAGGGTTTGCTAAGAGTGGCGGCAAAACCTCGCCAGAGCTAGAGGATTATCTTAGGGATTAAAATCGCTTACTTCCTTTCGAACATCTTCCTCAGCTTCGCGCCGACGACCTCGATTTGCATCGCCTTTCCTTCTGCGCGCATCTTCTCAAGGTTCTTTAAGCCGTTCTTTCGCTCATTCAGCCACTCGGTCGCAAATGCGCCCGACTTTATGTCGTCAAGGACCTTTTGCATGTTCCTTCGGGATTCGGCCGTGATTATCATCTTGCCGCGCGTCCTTCCGCCGTACTCTGCAGTGTTTGAGACCTTCTCCCACATGTTCTCTATCCCGCCGACTTGTATCAGGTCGGTAATCAGCTTGAGCTCGTGGAGGACTTCAAAATAAGCGATCTCCGGCTGGTAGCCGTTCTTGACAAGCGTCTCGAAACTGGCTGCTATCATCTCGGCAACGCCCCCGCAGAGGTCAACTTGCTCTCCAAAGAGGTCAGTCTCGGTTTCCTCATTGAAAGTAGTCTCAATGACACCTGCACGAGTCGCCCCTATTCCCTTTGCAAACGCGAGCGCGACATCCTTGGCTTTGCCAGTAGCGTTCTGGTAGACGGCTACTAGTGCTGGTACCCCAAAGCCCTCTTCGTAAACTTCGCGGACACGGGCGCCTGGGCCCTTTGGCGCAATCATAAAGACATCGACATCCTTTGGTGGGATTATCTGCTTGAATCGGATGTTAAAGCCGTGCGAGAAAGAAAGGGCTTTTCCTGCCTTCAGCTGTGGCGCAATATCATTCTTGTAAACGTCGCCCTGTATTTCGTCCGGGATGAGTATGTGGATTATATCGCCCTTCTTTGCCGCTTCAGCTATTGACATTACCTTAAAGCCGGCCTTCTCGGCTGCGCCCCTGGATGGGTCTTTTATTGCGCCTATGACTACGTTGACGCCGCTGTCCCTGAGGTTTAGGGCCTGCGCATGGCCCTGGTTCCCATAACCTATTATCGCTATGGTCTTGTTCTTTAAAATGCCCAAATCCGCGTCCTTTTCATAATATATCTTTGCCATTTTGGAATACGTTATAAAAGTAAGATGTATGAAAGTTTCTACGTTAGAAGCACCGGGTTAAAAAACCTATGGCAATCAGTCTCCTTCAAGGGCGCGCGCCAATAGCTCCCCAAACAGCGCTGCAGCAACGACAACTGCCATTGCCATGCTGATAAAGAGTCCCAAACTTATTCCTGCGATGTCGCCGCCCATATCCTTCAGACCGGCTAGTGAATAAAGAATGAAAAAGGCCATGACACCGACCACACCACCCACCATGGGTGCTGCGATTATATCGTCCCTATTGGCGATTCTTTTCATATAATGTTAAGGCAACTGGCGTTAAAAAGGATTTAAAGGCGGAATGATAAATAATGCATGATGTTTGGCGGAGTCGATAAGGGGGAATATGAAGCAGTTGTAAAGGCAAACAACGAGATGCGGGCAAAGATGGAGAAGCTGCGCCTTGAGAATGCAGTCTTAAAAGACCAGGTCAGGGCCTTGACTACCCTGCCACAAGAGCTTATCTCTCTTTATACGTTCATCCAGCCTAAGATGAACGTCACAATGGCCGACTTGAAGAGAGAGGCGGTATTTGAGGATATGGATGAAGCGACGCTGCAAAAGAGGTTGGATGCTCTTGTCGCAACCGGGCTTGTAGAGAGAATCGAGAAGGACTGGATGATACATTATTCGCTCAGAATCCCGGACTTGTCAGATTCCTGGGTGCCAAAGGACAAGGCTGCTATGCTGGCAAAAAAAGACAATCCAAAGGCAGTCATTCAAAAGATAGCGAAGCTGCAACCAAAGCAATAGTGCTAGTCAAGGTTAATGATAGTCAGGGTTAGTGCTAGTAAAGGTTAATGACAGTCAAGGTTAATGACAGTCAACAAATAGAATTTGACTTGTGCATACCTGTGCATTATTATTTAAAGGTCCTTGCAGACTCTCAAAACATCTGAATATATCGCACTTTGTGTTTCCCGCCCGCCTGCCCCGCGGCCGACTATCACGACATCGCGGCCAATATCGGTCTTGAACATCACGGCGTTCAGGTTGCTTTCGATGTTCAGCGGGTGGTTTTCAGGAATCAGCTTTGGACCGACACTGAGGCTGTCGTCTTTTATTTCCGCTATTAATTTGATCACATACCCGTTCTTCTTTGCAAGCTGGACTGCCTCTTTTGTGATTCCCATTATACCGGTCACCTTCACATCCGAGAACTTCTTGTTCCAGCCCATTATGTCGTTGGCGAGTATCATCGCCTTTGCAGCAGCGTCGATGCCTTCGACATCGTAGGTCGGGTCCTTTTCGGCATAGCCGAGTTCCTGCGCCTCCCTTAGGGCAGTTCCCAAATCCATCCCACCCTTTGACATCTTTGTCAGTATGTAGTTGGTCGTGCCGTTGAGTATGCCCTCCATGCTCTTCACTTCATCCGCCTGGATGCACTCCCTCGCCAGGTTCATCAAAGGCATCCCGCCCCCTGCGGAGGCTTCATACAGCAGCCACTTGTTCTTTTTGGCCGCCAGCGAGCGAAGCTCGGTGAACTTGTTGGCTAGAGCGCACTTGTCAGAGCTTACTATGTGAAGACCCTTGTTAAGCGCAGCTTCGATGATTCCCGCACCCGGTTCGCCCGTCTTGATGTCGCTTGGGACCATCTCCACCGCTATGTCAGCGGGCACTTTCTCGATGAGCTCTTTGGGAAGCATCTTCTTCCACTGCGGGTGTTTGTCCAGCCAGACACCCTTCTCGCGCAGTTCTATTGCCGCCTTCAGGTCAACGCCCTTCTCGCCTTCGCCGACGAGAGAGCCATTGTACTCGCCGATGCCGACGACGATTAGCTGGACACCGTGCTTCTTTTTGATGTATTCTGACTTCTCTAGGAGCACCTTGGCAAACCCGCGCCCTATGACGCCGAACCCGAATAGTAGCAGCCGCACAGTCTTCATTTTATTGTGAATTGTTTATCCCCGTAATCAGCAATAGTTTCTTCTTCTTTGCGATGGCTTCCAGCTTTGCCATCGATGCGGCCAGCGCCTTTGCGTTCTTCGCCGAGATCTCAGCAAAGACCGATGATGGGTCCTTGAGGGACTTGAGGCTGATGTCAAGCGATTTTATCATGACGTCCTTGTCGCAGATGCCATAGATTGTGTCCTTGATGTCGGTATCTATCACGTGGCCGATGAGTATGAACTCCTGCTCTAGGCCGGTTTCCTCGACCCCGCCAATGACCTTCTCGGTTATCTCGATCTTCTCTTTTTCTATATCGGAGACTATCGCGTTGAAATCGGCCCGTGAGGCCTGGAACTGGATGATGACGGGCACCGCGCCTTGTTTTGCCTTTTCCCGGATGTGGTTGATGGAGAACAGGTTGCCCTTGTTTTTGGCGATGATGTCAAGTACCTTTGACAGCTCTCCGGGCCGGTCGGCCAGTTTTATCTCGAGTTTGCAGTCTTCCATTTCGTGCGTCTTTACTTATTTTTAGGTTTTAGAATCCTAAGCGCCAGATGCGCCGCATTATCGCCATTGTCTATCCCAACGCATGCCGCCGGCACTCCCTTAGGCATCTGCACGATTGAGAGAAGCGCGTCGAGGCCGCCGAGCTTGCTCGAAACCGGCACGCCGATGACAGGCTTATCCGTCTTTGAGGCCACAACGCCCGGCAAAGCCGCTGAGAGGCCGGCAATGCAGATGAACACGTCTGCCTTGCTTTCCTTAATTATTTTGTTTAGCTTTTCAGGCTCGCGGTGGGCCGAACAGTATTCCACTGCATAATCTGCTTTTGCCTCTTTCAGGACTGCTTCGGCCTTCTGCACAATGGCTTCGTCCGACTTGGAGCCGGCTAATACGAGAATCATTGGGTATTTTTGTCATAATGTGATAAAAAACAGCTATGGAAGACCTTAGGTTAAAAGTAGACAAGTATCTCGAGCGCGCAAAGCCGCTTTTCGCAAACCTGCGCGCCAACCCCAGGCTCACGTGCGGCTGTGACGGCAAAGCTGCAAAACTGCTGGATATGTCAATGCGCTATTATTCTGACGCCAAACACTTTTACTCAAAGGGGGAATACCTCAACGCGCTGACAGCTTTGGAATACGCAGAAGGCTGGATGGATGCTGGGCTGGAGCTAGGATTGCTTGTGCGAGAGGTATGACTGCGGTATGATTTATTCCTGGAACATCAGCAGCGTTGTTTAGAAATTCAGCAATGCTATAGAATTTCAGCAACGCTGTTTAGAATTTCAACAGCTCGTTTAGTTGCCCGTCGCTCAGTATTGCGTCGACAAACTCTTCTTTTGGCGGTTTTATCCTGTATTTCTTGTATAACTCTTCTCTTGTGATGCCGGTCCCTCGCAGCTCCTGCTCAATAGCCATGTCGTGCTCCTCAAGCTTAGTCACGCTTGTTTCAAAGAGCTGCTTGACTTCGGCCTTTTCCTCTGGTGTTTTGGCTTCTGCCGCCGCAGCTTTCAATTCATCAAGCAACTGCTGCTCCATCTGCGCCCTGGCACCGAGAAGGGCGCCTATCTTGTCGCCGATTATCTGCTCGACATCTTCCTTGCTCAGACTGGAGGCTTTCTTTATGCCTTCGTGCATAACGGATAGCAATTCCATTGTATCATTCGTCAATTTCAACGGCAAATTTAGTGACCCTTTGCCCACATAATAAACGACAAGCCTGTATGGGAACGAGTTTACGAACACAGCAAGCGCTATGACCCCGAAAACCCCAAAGGCCAGGCCAGCCCAAAACATGAAAACCGCTGTTGTAAATGGCATGTGGAACTTCAGGCTGGTCTCAAGCCACTTGAAAAAACCGTCAATAAGAGGCTTTGTCTGCGGGATAAAAAGGAATGCTATGCATAGGGAAAGAAGAATTAATGTTGCGGAAAGGATTTTCAGGTTCACAAGCCTCTTGTGTTCTACGGAACTTATGTTCTTGTAATCGAGTATGATTGACTTATCTGGCTCATGCCTTCGGGACACCATAAAGCGCATGTCAGTTGCCAAGAGGTCATAAGGCGGGGACGCAAGATATTTGACTGGCTCTTCGTGAACGCCAAGCTCTTTGTCAAATACTTCTGGGATCTCATCATCGTACTTATCCCGGATTGGTCGTGCCATCGTTTATTTTAAGTTGCAAAGGCCGGATTAGTCCTACTCTACACCCTCACTTTGCAGCACACTGTCTATGAACTCATTCCCCGGAGGCTTAATGCGATATTTCTTGAACAAGTCTTCTTTTGAAAGGCCCTTCTTTCTCAATTCGCGGTCGATGACTTCGTCCTGGGCTTTTAATTTGTCTACGCCCTCCTTCACAATCTGCTTGACCCTCTGCTTTTCTTCGGCAGTCTTCGCAGTCTTGAGCTGCTCTTTTGCCATCGACACAAGGTCCTCTTGCATCTTGCTCCTCTCATCAAGCAATGTCCGTATCTGCTCCCCTATGAACTTCTCCACTTCCTCCTTGGACATACCGCTGACTTCTTTGACCTTCTTGTTTATCTCGACTAGGACGCTCATCGCGTCACCAGTCAAGTTCATCGGCACTGCAATCGGATTTTTTCCCGAACGATATACTACGAGCCTCTGGCCGAAGGACATGATAAAGCGCACTGCATAAAATCCGCCCACAAAAACCAAAAAGTATGTGATCAGTGTTATTGCAGAATTCACGGACGCTGCGGATGCAGTAGTTACGGTAGATGAACTTGTCGCTGCAGATACCTCAGTCAGCAGAGCTTCGACAATTTTCTTGATGGCATCAACGGTGTTAAACGCATAAGCAAGCAATAGCGGGACTAGCACCCCTATCAAAAGACCGTAGTCCACTAGCCTCTTGTGCTCTACAGAGGCTATCTCATTATAGCGTATCTCCAGCTTTTTTGGCGGGAATCTTCTTGTAAATACCAGAAAATCTGGCTTAACTGTGATACAATGGAATGCAGTTTTTGAGCATGCCAAATCTTCGCCGCCGGAGTTAATCGGGTTTGCCACGGATTATTAACGAGGGGTTCTTAAAAAAAGCATCATGCGCCAGGTAGTCCCTAACACCAGCGTGGGATAACACCCCATGCTACTGCAAAATCGTCCG
>CAYSUP010000021.1:0-7929 GCA_964434205.1 uncultured archaeon
ATGCTGCTGTCATAAGATCAGAGACCTTATCTATAACTTCCTTTTGCATTTTAGGTACCCCCCAAGAAATAGGTAAAGGGTATAAAGGATAAGGGGATAAAAATCTTATGGCTGGGCAATCTCCTGAAGGCTCCTTTCGCTTAACACTGAATCCGGCCTTTCTGTTAAAATGTCCTTCTCGCTTGCGAACTCATCATCTTTCTTTGAGAGCAGCCAGTTCTTCTCACCTCTATTTTTCATCTGGAAGAGCGACCATCCGCCCTTCAGCTTCTTGCCGTGCAGTGTAAAAGCCAGCTTGCCTTCCTTAAGCCCTTTTTCAGCATCCCCGCACTCAAAACCCCCCCTATCCCAGACCATCACAGTCCCTGCGCCGTATCCTTCGGGTATGATTCCCTCAAAATTAGCGTAGTTGAGCGGGTGATCCTCAGTCCTGACAGCCAGTCTTTTGTCTTTGGGATTTAATGACGGCCCCTTCGGCACGGCCCAGGACTTAAGGACCCCGTTTATTTCCAGGCGAAGGTCGTAGTGCAGATGGCTGGCATCGTGCTTTTGAACTACAAATATCGCTTTGCCGGAACTTTTGCCGCCGGACGGTTCGGGAGTCTTGTCAAAATCCCTTTTTTTCTTATATTCCCTAAGCTGGTCTTCGGCCATTTTCTATTATATAGTTTAGAAGTTGGAGACAAAATATTTTTGTATAAACTCTTTTCCATCATTACCCGTAACATTTCTGCTTGGAAGAGAATTTTTCCCTGTTTTGCAAATTTTTTTCTAAAAAATTATTTTTTTGCCGCTTTTTTGGCAAAAAATCGCAAAAGTTTTTATACTACCTACCATTATATAGCCAGTAAGTTTCACACGTGCCCACAATCGAAGGGTGATGATATAGGCGCCAGCGAGAGTGACGTTGTTTGAGGCCGAGCTTTGGTTCTCGTTTTTATCCTTTCGCGAAAGAGTGACAAGCGCCAAAAAATCGATGACAAACAAGACAATACGAGATGGCGAGTCTGCGAGCCTTGAGGTCCGGTGCGGGCCTGTGGCTTGGGACAACTGTTCGGAAGTCGAGTGCCTGCAAGAGGGCCCGTCCGAAACTGTAAAAACTGCTGAGGCGACAACTGTTTGCGATTTGCCCGAATGGAAAAAGATCCTTAGAGAGAGCATCTGCTATGTAAAGGACCTTGCTGCGCGCCTGAACCTGACTCCTGAGGAAGAGCAGGAGATCCGCGAGGTCATCAAGAGATACCCGATGCGCGTGAATCCCTATTATGTCAGCCTGATAAAAGAGAAGGGCGATGCCATCTGGAATGAATGCGTCCCATCTGCAGAAGAGCTGCAGGACCCTGCTGGCCTTGAAGACCCGTTAAGCGAAGAGAGGGACTCGCCAGTGCCGGGCCTTGTCCACAGGTATCCCGACCGCGTTTTATTGATGGTCTCAAACTACTGCGCCATGTACTGCAGGTTCTGCACACGCAAGCGCAGGGTCGGCGACCCCAGAAAGTACATTCCAAGGTCCCAGATAATGGAAGGTATCGAGTACATCAGAAACCACCGCGAGGTCAGGGACGTCATAATCTCCGGCGGAGACCCGCTTATGCTTGAGGACTCGCAGATCGAGTTCATACTAAAGAACCTGCGCGCGATACCGCACCTTGAGATAATCCGGATTGGCACTCGCGTGCCAGTGACTCTGCCCCAGCGGATCACGCCCGAACTTTGCGAGATATTGAAGAAGTATCACCCCCTATATATTAACACCCATTTCAACCACCCGGAGGAGATAACAGAGGAGAGCTCGCGGGCATGCGGCATGCTGGCTGACATAGGGATACCGCTTGGCAACCAGACTGTTCTCCTTAAGGGCGTCAACGACGACCCAAAAATCATAAAAAAGCTCATGCAGAAGCTTTTGACAATCCGCGTCCGGCCTTATTATATCTATCAGGCTGACCTGACCAAAGGCACGAGCCACTTCAGGACAAGGGTCAAAGAGTCCCTTGCAGTAATAGAAGGTCTCCGCGGCCACACATCCGGCCTTGCGGTGCCGCACCTCATAATCGATGCCCCGGGCGGCGGAGGGAAGATTCCGATACTCCCGCAGTATGTCCTCTCGATGGACGACGAGAAAGTCGTCATGAGGAACTACAAGGGCAACATATACGAGTACCCGGCTTAATGGTCTTCGGTTCTCAGTCTATAGTCTACAGTCATCCGTCTTCTGATTCTGATTTTTGTTTATCTTATTGTTAATTATCCCGATTTCTATGGCATATGATTTCAGGGCCACGGAGAAGAAGTGGCAGAAAAGCTGGGCAGACGCAAAGACATTCGAGTCTGAGCCCGATAGCAGGCCCAAATATTACATTACCGTAGCATATCCCTACCCGTCCGGCGGGATGCACATAGGCCACGGCAGGACTTACACGGTCCCTGACATATTCGCGCGCTATAAGCGCATGAAGGGCTTTAACACCCTCTTTCCCATGGCCTGGCATGTTACGGGAACACCGATAGTCGGCGCAGTGAAGCGGCTTAAGGACAAGGAGGCAAAGCAGATGCATGTCCTTAAGGATGTCTATAAGATGACGGATGCCGAACTCGCCAAAATCGAGACGCCCATGGATTATGCCAGGTATTTTATCGAGAATCACTATATCGCAGGCATGAGCGGCCTTGGCTATTCGATTGACTGGCGGCGCCAGTTCACCACAAATGACAAGCACTATAACCAGTTCGTCACCTGGCAGTACAACACCCTCAAAGCGCGCGACCTTGTGCGCGAGGGGAAACACCCCGTTAGGTATTGCACACAGTGCAAAAACCCGGTGACGGCGCACGACCTTCTTGAAGGCGAGAACGCCGAGATACAGGAGTGGACGCTGCTCAAGTTCAAGCTGAAGGATTCCAAGATTGGCGAATGCTTCATCGTTGCGGCCACACTCCGGCCCGAGACCATGTACGGTCAGACGAATATGTGGGTCAATCCCGACGTCGAGTACGTCAAAGCCAAGGTTGGCAATGACTATTGGATAATAAGCAGGGAATGCGCCGATAAGCTCGGCTACCAGGGCAAGAAAGCCGAGGTTGTAGGCAAGGTGAAAGGCAAGGATCTCGTTGGCAAATACTGCATCGCCCCCGCGATAAACCGCGATATAATAATCCTTCCGTCACAATTCCCAAACCCGCGCATTGCAACAGGTCTTGTAACTTCGGTGCCAAGCGACGCCCCCTATGACTGGATAGCGCTAAAGGAGCTTTGGGGGAATAAGGCGGAGTGTGACAAATACGGGCTGGATTATGAAAAGATCAGGGCAATAAAAGCAATCCCCATCATCAAGACCAAGAAATTCGGCGAGAACACAGCGCTGAAGGTAACCGAGCAGATGGGGATCAAGAGCCTTGCCGACGTGAAGAAACTGGATGACGCCACAAAAGAGGTCTATAAAGAGGGCTACCACACGGGCATCATGCTTGACATATGTGGCGAATACAAGGGCATACCGGTAGAGCGCGCAAAGGAAGCCATGAAGCAGGATTTCTTGTCACAGGGCCTCGCCGACACGATGAACGACTTTGATGAGCCCGTGACCTGCAGGTGCGGCGGCATGGCTGTCGTCTCCGACGCAGATTCATGGTTCATCAGGTACAGCGACGATGAGTGGAAAGCCCTAGCGCGCGGCCTTGTAGCGCAGCTTAATTGCATACCCGAGGCAAACAGGAGCGAATACCTGCACACTATTGACTGGCTGAAGGACTGGCCGTGCGTGAGGAATTTCGGCCTCGGCACTCACCTGCCTTTTGATAAAAGGTTCATGATAGAGCCCCTCTCAGATTCGACCATCTACATGTCATATTATACCATAGCACACCTCGTCAAAGAGCTCAATCCGGAGCACCTGACGGAAGACTTCTTCAATTTCATCTTTAGGAACGAAGGGACTGCCGATGACGTGTCAAAGAAGACGGGCATAACAAAAGAAAAACTGGAAAAGATAAAGAAGTCATATGAGTACTGGTATCCGCTGGACTGGCGCTGCACTGCAGGCGAGCTTATCGGGAACCACCTGACTTTCATGATACTCCACCATGCTGCGCTCTTCCCGCGCGACAAGTGGGTTAAGGGAATAGTCTGTTTTGGCGTCGGCCTCCTTGAAGGCTCAAGGATGTCATCCTCGCGAGGAAACGTGATATTGCTTACCGATGCGATTGAAAAGTTCGGCGCCGACGTAATAAGGCTTTTCCTCATGAGCAATGTCGAGCCCTGGCAGGACTTTGACTGGAGGGAGAATGAAGTAGTCGGCGCGCAAAAGGCGCTTCTCAGGTTCATCGCATTTGCCGATTCCGTCAGGGAAATGCCGCCAGGAAAAGAGTCCACAATCGACAAGTGGATGATGTCAAAGCTCCAGACCGCCAAGAAAACCGTGAACGAGTCGATGGAGGGTTTCCAGACAAGAAAGGCGCTGCAGGCGGGGTTTTTTGAGCTGTTCTCAGTCCTGAAATGGTACGAGCGCAGGGGCGGAAATAATAAGAAAATCCTACAGCAGTTCTTAGATGAGTGGGTCAGGATCATGGCCCCTTTCACCCCGCACGCATGTGAAGAGATCTGGGCTTCTATTGGCGGCGAGGGTTTTATCACCAATGCAAAATACCCCGAGGCCGATGAGCCCAGGATAGATACAAACGCGGAAATGGGCGAAAAAGTGATTGAAAACCTAATGGCCGACATCGAGAAGATCGCGGAGATGACAAAGAAAAAGCCCGGCAAGGTTTCTGTCTTTGTCTCGGAGGATTGGAAGTACGACTTGTTTGAGAGAATCAAAAAGGGCGCGCAGATAAGCGATGTGATGAAAGTGGACAAGTTCAAGAAATACGGCAAGGATGTCCCCGGGCTTTTTAGAAAGGCCAATGAGTCCGATTTCATCGCAGGATGGTCCAAGAAGGTGGAAGACTCGATACTCTCAGATGCGTGCGGATTTCTTGAGAAAGAGCTAGGTTGTAGCGTAATTGTGAACCCGAAGGAAGATCCACAGGGGAAGCTCAAGTTCGCAATCCCGATGAGGCCGGCGATTTACATCGAATAGGTTTTTATCGTGTAACCCTTTTTAAAAATCATAAAATGAAAATCCTCTCCCTCGGTGCAGTCCTCTTAGACCAAATAGCCTCAGTCGATCGCTTTCCCAAAGAGGACGATGAGGTATTCGTACCCGAACTGCAGCTCTTGCCGGGCGGCTCTGCAGCCAACTTCGCAGTCATAGCCTCGCGCCTAGGCGCCGATGCGGGTTTCATAGGCAAGATTGGCGATGACTTCTTCGGCGAATATCTTGTGAAGGACTTGAAAGAGGAAAAAGTCAACACAGATGCAGTCCCAAAATCCCTGCTGCCGACGGGCACTGTTTTCATAGCCGTCAGGAAGGACGGGCAAAGGATGATGTTTGCCCACTCGGGTGCAGCCAATGATTTAAGCGAACAGGACATCAACATTGACTATATGGCGAAGTATGACCATCTTCACCTGGCCGATTTGGAAAACATCTCAACACTCTCTTATGCTGCCAAGAAATTCACAGGCACAATATCGCTTAATCCGGGCGCTCTCATGGCAGAAAAGCCCAAAGAGACATTAGAGTTGATGCCGCTTGTCGACGTTCTCATCTGTTCAAGAAACGAGGCGATGTTGCTTTCGGGCGCAAAGAACGTAAGTGATGCGCTTGAGTTTTTCTTCAAGCTCGGCCCTGAGGTAGTTGTCATAACAAGAGGCGCAGAGAGCTCGCTTGCATATGACGGCAAATGCAAGTTTGATGTACCCGTTTTCAAGGTGCCCGTTGTTGACACAACCGGGGCCGGCGACGCATTTTCAGCAGCATTTGTATGCAGGTATCTTGAGAAAAAGGATATCGAAGAGTCTTTGAGGTTTGCAAATGCGACCGCGTCGGTAACAGTTCAGAATCCTGGTGCCAGAGAAGGATTAGAGGGCCGTGCACAGGTCGAGTCTTTGCTTTGAGCTTCGTTGCTGGCTTAAAACCTTCTTCCCCTCTGCTTGCTTATGTCAAACTGTGCGTTGTCGGATATTGCCATCACTGCCATGACTCCCGCTTGTACAGGGTCTGTAACGACAAGGTCGGCCTCGTCAGGCACTGACCCGACCATGTTGAGTGATATGACAATAACACCCGTGTCCCTTATCTCTTTGACAGCTTCAGTGACTTCGCCACCCATGATAGAGCCGGCCAAAACTAACACCTCTGCCCTTGGCAGCCTTCCAACAGCCCTTACTGCATCTGCCAGTTTGTTTTCCCCGACAAGCGGTATCGTATCAACGGATATCCTCTCGCCGCGTATGTTATGCCTGTCAGCCTCATTGACAGCACCAGTCGCAACTTCAGCCACTTGGGCCCCGCCCCCGATGATGATAACCCTTTTCCCGTAAACTTCAGTGAACGTGGGCACATCCTTGATGCTAAGGACCGCATCTAACTTATCTATGGCCTTCTCGACTTCCCCTTTCTTCTTCACATTCTCCAGTTCGACATAGACCTTAGTCTTCCCCTTTCTCTTATCGCCTGTGCTTATGTGAGCGATATTCGCGCCTTCCTTATAGATGACTTCAGTCAGGCTGTTGAGAGCCCCCGGCTTGTCGGCTAGTGTTATGTCAAATGCAGCTTTTTCCATGTTTTACCCTTGTTTGTTTTTCCTGTTGTTTCACATTCTTCCGCAGATATTCTCACTAGATATTCTCTCACTAGATATTCCCGCTATTTGGCAGACTTGAGCGATTCCTTTAAGTTATCCATCGCAACATTGGCTTCCTTTTTGGTTATTATCAAAGGCGGCACCAGCCGTATGACCTTCTCACTGGTCACATTTATTAAGATCCCACGCGCCCGCATGTCTTTCATGACTGCCTGCGCCTTTTCTTTGGATTCCACGTCAACGCCGATCATAAGCCCGATACCATGGGCGTTATCAAGGTTATCAAGAATATACTTGCCGACCTTTGTTGCATTTTCCATAAGATTCTCCCCAACGATGGTTTCAAGCGTCGCTATCCCGGCCGCACATGCAAGGGGCCCGC
The DNA here is from genome assembly GCA_964434205.1 of uncultured archaeon. Classification (GTDB taxonomy): domain Archaea; phylum Altiarchaeota; class Altiarchaeia; order JAFGQM01; family JAFGQM01; genus JBFYKJ01. Next base: position 7,070 of record CAYSUP010000021.1, read on the forward strand.
CACCGAACGTGGACCCATGATCGCCAGTCTGTATGCAACACCCAACCTTCTCTGAGATAAGGGTCACGCCCATAGGAAAACCGCCGGCTATTCCCTTCGCCATCGTCACAATATCGGGCTTCACGCCGCAATATTGGTAAGCAAAGAACTTCCCAGTCCGTCCGGTGCCTGTCTGCACCTCATCAACTACCATGAGCGCGCCAGTCTCATCGCATAGTTCCCGAACGTCTCTCATATATCCCGCAGTCTCGCTAAGCGTCTCTTTTGGCATCTTCACGCCGCCTTCCCCCTGTATTGTCTCCACAAAGACTGCCGCAGTGTTATCATTCACAGCCTTTTTCAAAGCGTCAAAATCGCCATAAGGCGCTATTGCGGTCTCGGGCATCAGGGGCTCAAAAGGTTTCTGATATTTCTTCTTATCGGTGATTGCAAGTGAGCCCATGGTCCGGCCGTGGAAACTGTTGCTCATGGCGATTATCTCGCGCCGGCCGGTGAATTTTCTTGAGACCTTTATTGCGGCTTCGTTTGCCTCGGCGCCGGAGTTGCAGAAGAATGCCTTTGTCCTCATGCCCGACAGATCGTTCAGCATCTTTGCGAGCTTGGCCTGGTTTTCATTATAGAACAAATTGGATATATGTATCAGCTTCTTTGACTGCTCGCCCAGGGCTTTCACAAGGGCGGGGTGCGAATGGCCAAGGGAGCACGAGGCCACACCTGCTATCATGTCCAGATACTCATTCCCCTCGGTGTCCCAGACCTTACAGCCCTTCCCTTTTGCCAGGGCTAATGGATATCTTGCATATGTCCCAAGGACGTACTTCTCATCAAGGGTTTTTATCTCGTCAAAGTCCATATTAGCC
>CAYSUP010000022.1:0-7782 GCA_964434205.1 uncultured archaeon
GATATATGGTACCCAGTAAAACTGTCTCCCCCTCATGCCCCCCGACTTCAGCGACCTCAGTTATCCTTCTGATTGGCCTGCCGCCTAAGTTGAAGATGTTCATGACGACGATTATGTCCAGGTTGGCGATTATCTGCATCGGCACGTTCATCGGCGGGCTCTGTAGTCTGAATATCACCTCCCTTGACGAGCTGGCGTGAAGAGTCCCCATGCCCTTGTGGCCGACGTTCATGGCATTAAAGAGGGCCATAGCTTCAGAACCCCTGATCTCGCCGACTACTATGCGGTTTGGCCTCATCCTGAGGGTGTTTCTTACAAGAGCTTCCATGTCATAGCCCTTGCTTGTGGTCATCGGGACCCAGTTCTCCTTTCCGCTAAGCTGAAGTTCCGGAGTTTCCTCGATTGTGATCACCCTCTCATCAGCAGGGGTGAGCATTGCGAGGGCGTTAAGGAGCGTAGTTTTCCCGGAGCCGATCATGCCTGCGATCACAATGTTTGCCGGGCACATCCTCATGCCGTCTACTGCAAGCCAGAGCAATGCAGCAAGGTCGATATCCACAGTCCCGCTCTCAAGGAGCTCAGTTATTGTCAAAAGGTTTCTCTTCTGCTTTCTTATCGTGATCGAAGGGCCGTGCAGTGTTATAGGCTCTGAAGTTATGTTCACCCTGCTGCCGTCCAGCGTCGATAAGTCGATCACCGGGGCATTCTCCATGTTGTGTATCCAGCAAAGCCTGTTTATTATCTTGAATATGTCATCCCTGTCCCGGAAGATGACGTTTGTCTGGCACATGCCATAGGTCTTGTGAAAAACATAAACGGGTATGTTTATGCCATTGAGCATTATCTCCTCGAGATTTTGGTCGCCAACAAAGTCGCTGAGGCCCCCATAGCCGATGACCCTGTTTATTATGCCTTCTACAAGCAGCTCTTTATTCTTCCCTTCGGGGACCTTCATCTTGAGATATTCCCTAAGGACCCTCTTCCTTATGTCTATGTCAGCCTGCTTTCTCACGGCGTCAAGCTCCATCTGGGTGAATAGCTTCTCGCCGTTCTCCAGAAGTTTCTTCTCATCGGGTGAAAATGGATAGGGATCAACCAGGTATTTATGAAGGCCCTCGTCAGTCAGGATGATCCTTTTGTTTTCGTACTTTTCGACTACTTCCATTTTTGCATTATGCAACGGCGGCCATACCAAAGGGCATGTCCAATACCGCAAATACCCTGATTTTTAACCCCAAACCCTAAATCTATTGGCTGCCAAATCTAAATCTATTGGCAGTCAAATCTATCAAAGCGATAATAAAAATCAGAATACAATGGCTTCTACTGCAAAATCCGTGAATGTTGCGCAGATGCGAGTTCTTGATGCAAACTCCTCCTGGTTTGGAGTTCCGGTTTCAGAGCTGATGGAGAACGCAGGAAGGGCCGTTGCCGCAGAAGCAAATAAGCTTGGAGAATCCTTTCTTGTCATCTGCGGCCCGGGCAACAACGGCGGGGACGGCTTTGCCGCAGCCCGCTATCTTAAGGCAAAGCCGCACGTCTTTTACTTCTGGCCGCCGAAAGGGCAGGAGGCTTCCGAGAACTTTGCAAAGGCCAAGAACTACCACCCGGTACAGATAACCAACCTGAAGAACTACGATTTTGGCAGGGCACTCTCGATGTCAGACGTCGTGATAGACGCCATATTCGGGACGGGGGTAAAAGGGAAGATGCCCGAGCCCATCCGCAGCATCATACAGACGATAAACAACTCCGGAAAGAAAGTAGTGTCAATAGACGTCCCCTCCGGCATGGACCCGGACACCGGCAAGGTGGAGGATATAGCGATCATACCGACAGCCACAATCTCGCTTCATGCAGTGAAGAAAGGCCTGGTAGGCAATAAGAGTGCAGGGCAGGTGATAGTAGCAGGCATAGGGATATCCCCCAAGTCAGAGACTCATGTGGGCAAAGGAGACTTTCAGTATGGCTATCCGAAGCGCGCGGAAAACGCGCACAAGGGCGATGCCGGCCGGGTATTGGTTGTGGGCGGGTCTAAGGATTATACGGGCGCGCCGTACTTTACGGCGATGGCAGCGCTTAAGGCAGGCTGCGACCTTTCTTATGTGGCTGCGCCAAAGAAGGTGGCCAGGAAGATATCCATCCTTGGCCCGGACCTGATAGTGTATCCGCTCGATTCAGAACATTCTGTTTCCAAATCAGACGTCAAAGAGATATTATCAAAGAAATTCGACGTATTGGCGATAGGCAACGGCCTTGGCGATGGGAAAGACGCAATCGAGGCTGCAAAAGAGACAATCTCAAAAGTTTCAAATGCCAAAAAGCCGATCGTCATTGACGGCGACGGCCTCAAGGCGGCAAAGCCCCTTTTGCAAAAGCTCGGAAAGAATGTCGTGCTCACCCCGCATGGCGGGGAATTCAGGATGCTGTTTGGCATGGAACCAAACGAGAAGAACCTAATGAAGGCCGCAGGCAAGTGCAAGTGCGTCATCTTGCTTAAGGGACCTACCGACATGATAGCGCAGGGCAAAGAGATAAAGTATAACGAGTCTGGGAATCCTTACATGTCCAAGGGAGGCACTGGCGATGTGCTTGCCGGCCTTTGCGCAGGCTTTTTGGCGCAGGGCGTAGAGCCGCTCAAGGCCGCATGTTTCGCAGCACTTGTCAATGGCGTAGCGGGGGATCTGGCTTATTCGGAAGAATCTATTGCACTCACAGCCTCGGATGTACTTGCGCGCGTCGGGATGGCTGAAAAGATACTTTTAGACTAGATCTTAAACTAGAATTTATTTTAGACCAAAGTCTTGCTTTAGACAGGATTTTGTTTTAGACCAGAATCTTGCTTTATACCGGGATTTTAAGTTAAAACAACAAAATTTCATGTCAAAACAACAAAGTTTTAAGTTAAAACAGCAAAATGTCACAATGGCCGAAATACCGGTAGCGCCTTTTGAGCGGATATTGAAAAAAGCGGGTGCTGACAGGACTAGCGAAGACGGGCTTGTTGCAATCAGGGACGCGACCGAGGATTATGCAAAGTCGCTCGCGAAAAAATCCATCGTCTATGCAAAGCACGCAGGAAGGAAGACGATAAAGGCGGAAGACATAAAGCTTGCATTGAAACCCTGATCATCGAGACACCGGCTCACAGGCTAAACTAGTTTTGAACCCCGATTTCTATGCAATTCCCCCGAAGAGCCCGCTCGCAAACCACGCGCATACTGTGAAGACAAAGTCAGATACTATTAATGCTATGCCCGCATTGTATTTTTTCATGACTTTATCATCCCCGCCCATAAGCTCAGTACCAAAGATCATCAATATGGCGGCAGATTCCATCGCATAGATGCCTATAATCAGCGTGATCAGGCTAGGGTCCATAGGCTCGGCTTTTCCGGCAAAGCCCATTTTCGCGCCCTGCGACTGTGCCATAGTCTCAGCCAGCACAATGCTCATACTCGATATCATGCCCCCCACAAGCGGAGCGACGACAAGCGCTATTATCCTCATGGATGATACCACGCCGCCGAGGGTGCGCTCTATCTCAGCCTCGCTCTTTTTCAGATTGTTGATGTGCTCAGACATCCTGAAGGCAATCTTTGCAACAGCATCCGAGCCCTTGTTTGATATTGACACAAGTATGTCCATAACGCCCCGTATAGTATCAGAATAGACCTCGCGCAGCGAGCCAAAGCGATGGTCAAAGAATGCTGACCTAAGGTCGGTGTTAAGCGTTTGGATGTTCCTTGCCGCGCCCTTGAAGAACGGCGAATCCACATGTGAAAGCGCATCCTCAAGCGGCCTTCCCTCTGAAAGCACAACTCCCAACTGGTGGAGCGTTTCGGCAAAACCCTTTTCAAGGTTCTTGGTCTTTTTCCTTAACTTTTTCGTCTCAATGGTCGTTAGCATCAAAAAGAGGCCGCCGCCCAAAGAAAAGCACCATACAAGCGGTACATATTCCATGGCCCCCAGGGTCTTCTCGCCAGAAAAGATCGGGGCCAAAGTCACGGCGCCGGCAATGACTGCAAGCGCAAGCGAGGAAGCAAGTCCTTTGCCTTTAGGGACGCTTGGTGCCGGCATAGTCATCGGCCGGCTTGACAAGATGAACTTTGTCAGGATGTACAAGAACAGCGGGAGCCCTATCGTATACATGATTGCAACGCTGACTGCGCCTATCTGGATCCCCATAAGCGACATGAAAGGGATTATCGCAATGAAGATGAGCGGGAGTATGACCCCGAATGTGAAGACTATCATCACGGGCGTATTCAGCGCGCGCGCTTCCCTCTCTGTCCTTTGGGCAAGGCCGCCAAGCAAGACTTCTGTTGCCTTATCGAGGGTTTCTTGCCTTCTCTCTTCAGTCCGTTCAAGCGTAGAAGAGACCACCAGCTGCATCGACCTCTTCAGCTCGTCCCACTTTTTGAACTCGTCCGCAAGCTTGACAAGGTCAGACTCCGCATTGCTCCTGCCGGCGCGGACGTTTGATATGATCCGTTCCAACTTTTTTTGGAATAAGCCATGTGAATGCCTTGCTGCAAACTCAATCGCCCTCTCCAGGTTCGGGCTTATGCGAAGGCTCATCACAACGTAGCTTACGGCCTCAGGCATCTGGCCGACAGCCCCCTTCTTCTCGGATTCGGCCTTGAGATACGGGTATTTTTTTAAATAAAAATATAGTAGCGCCGGGAAAGCTACAAACAGCATCCAAAGAACCGAGAAACCGATGGATAGCGACAAGACAAGAACCACAAGCAAGCTAATCATGATGCCGATAATCCCCACCACCCGCGCCAAACCCTGCGTCTCTTCCGGGGTCACAGCTAGACCGAGAAATCCAATCGCTGCATTTAGCTTCTCAGTTTCTTTTTCCTTAACCTTTGTCTTTAGCAGCCTTCCCCACGCCCTACACAGATTTTCGTAATCCATTCCCAGTCATTAATCCCTTCCCGCCCAGTCCCTTCCCAATCGCCAATCCCTTTCCAGTCATTAATCCATTCCCAGCCAATCCATTCCCCGTCATTAATCCATTCCCGGTCGTTAATTTATTCCCTGTGGCTAATCCATTCCCAGTCGCCAATCCCTTTCCAGCATCGATATTGACCTTTACATTATTAATCAAGTCCCCGGTCCTGGTGCGTGAGCAATAGCCAAGCCATTTCTTGGCCCCGTCGGCCACAAAACCATAATCCGCTTTCCCGAATTCCCTTATGCTTTCGTCAACCAGCTGCGAGTATCTCAGGTTTAGGCCGACCATGGTCTTCAGGCCGAGCAATCTTTTGTCGTTATTTTTTTTGAACATTTCAACCGCATGGCCGTACACATCCGCGCGCGCATTGATGTCTGCAAGGATTACCTTGGGCTTTACGCCGCGCTTATTCGCTATCTTGCAAATGACCTCGGATCTGCCAGGCTTTCTGAGCATGTCATTCCCACAAAGGGCGTCGGAATTTTGGTCATAATCCATAAGCGCCGAGAATACTTCGTCCGCATCAGGCTCTTTCCATGACTTGCCGACCTCGACTATCTCAGTCACCCTCCTTAGTTTTTTACTCCCGCCGCCCGGTCGTATCCTGTCCGCTATCACAACCAAATCAGTCGCCTTAAAGGATTGCGGCGGGACACCAAGCGAGAAGATGACCCTTTCCAGTAGGCCCCTTGGAGACTTGCCGTGGATAGTCCCAAGGACGCAGTTGCCGCTTCCGCCCACATTCATAGCCTCATACAAAGTGCGCGCCTCAGCACCCCTTACTTCGCCCATGACGATTGCTGAATCGCCCATCCTCAGAAGGCTTCTCATCGCATCATCAGCACCCGCCTCAAACGAGTCGCCTGATGTGGGGGGCCGTATCCGCATCCTCTGCATCCTGAATCCCTCGTTTGCAAGCGCAGGTACGGGTATCTCAAACGTATCCTCCATTGTGAGTATCCTGTACTTAATCGGCATAGCACCGACAAGCGCAGTCAGCATAGACGTCTTTCCGCTGCCCCTATCCCCGCACATGAGGATCGCAGTCTCCTCATTTACCATCATCCCCAAAAGCCCGGCGGCCAGCGGCGATATCATCCGATTTTCAATGAACCTTAAGAGCGTCCAAGGCTCTTCGCTTGCGCGGCGAAAGGCAAAAGCAAGGCCGTCCGGGCTTATCGGCGGCCCGGTGATGTTCACCCGCACCCCGAATTCAGGCAGTTCCATGTCAAGGATCGGAGAGACCTCCGAAAAGGCCCGGCCGCTCCTTAGGCGGAACTTTGAGATTATATTTTTCGCCGCCTGCTCGCTTAGGTAAACATTAGTCCTGCAGTCGTCAAAGTCCCTGTGCTTCACGTAAAGCGGCGTTATGTCGATCGGGGAATTGATATAGACGTCCTGCAGGTTCTGGTCTTTAAGCAAAAGCTCGACTATATCGAGTCCAAGCGTGCAGCGGATGAGGTTTTCAGTCATCAGCTTGCAGTCTTCTTCCAGGAAGCGATACCCTTTTTTTGATGCAGCAGCGGTTATCTCCCTTTTGCACATTTCGGCAAATTGGCTATCATCAAGCGAACCGGCGCTTCTTAGCATAGAATCGTAAGCGAGCTTCATGACCTCCAGCTGTTTTGCGCTTAGCTTGTATTCTGGCGGAAAAATGGAATACACCTCTTCTTTGCCTCTCGATAAGACGACCCTCGCGCCGGCATTTTCGTAGGCATCTTCTATCCTGCTCTTATCAGGTATCTCAAAAAGTATCCTGGAATTTGCAAAGAACGGCCTAACCATCGGCGAGAACTTATACCCTCCCTTTACAATATCGGTTTTTTGCAGCTTAAGAAAGGCCCTGCCCACCACTTCCTCAGTCCTCCTTTGGCATCCCCTGCACACCTCCCGCGCAACGCCGGTTACCGTGATGCTCTTATTTTCGCTTACTTCAATACCGGCTCTCAGCAGTTTTATCGGGTCTTTTAGCATAGAGGCCTTTAGGCTTTCAACCTGCGCCCCATGCTCTTTTGCGCAAAGGTTGCACTCTTCCGGAAAGCTTATAGCAAGCGATTCTGCGGCATCATAGAGTTCCTTAAGTTTTCTTATATCCTCGCTGCCGTACTCTTTTTTGTAAAACCCGTTATCCAAAATCAGGTTGCCAAACGCCCCTGCCCCAATAAGCCGTGCGCAGAAGAGCCTGCACCACGGGTCGGCAATGTCAGAAGAGAATGCACAGCCCTCGCAGTTTACAAAAAGCGTCTTTGACGGGCCGTCGCCGGCATGCACGTTCTTTTCTTTGGCACAATTGGGGGCAATATCCCCTTTCTTTTGCGCAAAGAACTTTTTCAGGCTGCTAAAGCCTTGGCCCTTCCTGTTGACCTTTACCTTGTTAACCGGCCGTGCAAAGTCTTCGATAAGGGCGTCGCTGGGTTTGAAATCTGACAATATCTCCTCTAGTTGCGAAAAAGTAGGAGGCGGGCTTTCACCACCTTGAAGCATTCTTCCGATTCCTCGGAAGCGGACGTGATTATTATCAAATATGCAAATAAAAACAAGGGCAGTGTGTTTTTCTTCCCTTTAACCCTAATTTATTAACAGATCCTAAAATGATCCTAGAATTCCTTATCGGGCTGTTTGTTTTTGTTCTGCTGATGTTTATTGCAAGCTTGGTGGTTGTTAGGCCGACCCAAAGAGGCCTTGTCGAGCGTTTCGGAAAATATACCCGATATTACAATCCCGGTCTCCATGCCCGGATACCCATATTTGAGCACGTCATTAAAGTCAACATCACAGAACGGATGGTGGATGCCGAGCCCCAGCAGGTTATAACC
>CAYSUP010000023.1:0-7601 GCA_964434205.1 uncultured archaeon
TTCCCAGAGTACCTCATCCAGTTTCATGTCTGAGTTACCAAGAAAAAATATAAAAACAAGATAAGGCCAAAAACCTTGCAAGAACCCAACAGGCGGGTTCAGCAGGCAGATCAGAGTTCTATTGTCTGGCCAAAGTAAGGCACTTCCACATTGAATCCCTTAGCCTCTAGTTTGCCCTTAAACGATTCGGCTGCATCCGGCTCGCCGTGGACGACAAAGACCTTCTTCGGCCTCTTCTTAAACCCCTCCACCCACTTGAGGAGGCCCTCATAATCTGCGTGCGCGGAGAACCCGTCTATTCTTTTGATGTCTGCCCTTACGACAACATCTATGCCCATCATCCTTATCTCCTTCTCGCCGTCAAGGATGTGCCTTCCTAATGTGCCTTCGGCCTGGTACCCTACAAAAAGCACGGTGTTCTTTGGGTTCCATATGCCATGCTTGAAGTGATGGCGAATCCTGCCTCCCGTACACATCCCGCTTCCTGCTATTATTATGCAGGGGCTCGTATAGCCGTTAAGCTTCATCGAGTCTTCCACCTTCGACGTGTAGACCAGATTTTTAAAGCTGAATGGGTTTTTTATTTTCGCCGCTTCCTTGTCGTAACACTCCCTGTGCCTTTCAAAAATATCAGTCGCTTTCATTGCAAGCGGGCTGTCAAGGAACACTTTCTCGTTTGGGAACACCCCCCCTTTGACAAGCCCTCTAATAGCGTAAAGCAGCTCTTGAGTCCTTTCCATGGCAAATGCAGGTATCATCAGTTTTCCGCCCTTGTCATGTGTCTCTCTGGCATATTTCAGCAAGAGCTTCTCTCTTTCAGCCAGGCTCTCATGCAGGCGGTTGCCGTAGGTCGACTCGATCAAAAAGTAGTCGGCTTCCTCAATGAGTGTGGGGTCGTTTATTATCGGGTTATCCCATTGCCCAACATCACCGGAGAAGACCAGTTTTTTCCCCCCGGTGCCCTCTTTCACAAACATCTCAATCATTGCAGAGCCGAGTATGTGACCGGCATCCTGGTAGCGGACGCTCATGCCCCCGCCAACTTCAAACATCTCCCCATAACTGACCTTTTTGAACAGTGCAAAGCAGTCCTTGACATCATCCAGCGTATAGAGCGGCTCTCGCGGCTCTAAGCCCTCCCTAAGCCTCCTCTTGTTCTCATCCTCTGTCTCAGAGACTTGCATATGTGCGCTGTCCTCAAGCATGACTTTGGCAAGATCCACTGTAGCGGGTGTCGCAACGATCCTCCCCGTAAAGCCCTGCGAGACCAGCTTTGGCAAGAGGCCGCAGTGGTCTATGTGGGCATGCGTCAGAAAGACGTACGAGATCTCCCGCGGCACAAATTCGAACGGCTCATAGTTGAGTTTGTTAAGGTCCTTTGAGCCCTGGAACATGCCGCAATCAACCAGGTACTTCTTATCCCTGCTTTCTACCAGATAGCATGAGCCTGTTACTGTACGAGCTGCGCCGCAAAATGTTATTTTCATAGCTATACTAACAAAAGAGGCAATAAATATCGGGTTTCAGGAAAACAACCGTTCCAAATCGTTCCAAAAAAGGCTTTAGTATTGTTCCAGTGATATTTCTAAGGTAAAATTTTCAATGTTCAAAATGAAAACCACACTCTTGATCGCAGTGGTTGCGGTCATATTCATTGCCGCTGCAGGGATTTTTCTCATGAGCGGCAACACCAAAGGAAAGACTACAACACCACAGGTAAACGGCAGTAGTGATGGCGGCATCGGCATGCCAAACCCGGCGTCAGTCTATTGCAAGGAGCAAGGCGGAACGACTGCAAACATAGATACCGCCGCCGGCCAAGCCGGCTACTGCAAGTTCGGCGATATAATGTGCGACGAATGGGCTCTTTTCAGGAGCAACGGCACGAACTGCACGTCTGTCAACGGCACTGCAAAGACCTACATAAAGAACGGCGATTGCGTGATTAATTTCATGTGTATCCGGGGTACAAAGGCATTCAAGGACGCATATGGGTGCGGCTGCGAGCCGGATGCAGCTTTTAGCACTGGCGATAACAACAGCATCGGCATGCCAAACCCGGCGTCAGTCTATTGCAAGGAGCAAGGCGGCAAGAACATAACGGAATACACGCTTGAGGGGCATGCAGGCTATTGCAGATTTGCTGCCGACATAACCTGCGACGAATGGGCTCTTTTCAGGAGCAACGGGACCAATTGCACTTCCCCGGAAGGCGTGACAAAGACTTATCTTAAGAAAGCCCCGTGCGTGATAAACTTCCTTTGCATAAGGGACATGAGAGCTTTTAGTGATGCCTATGGATGTGGCTGCGAGCCTGACAACACAACTGCTCCTGCAGGAAACTTAGGTGGCGTAGCAGGAATGGCCAATCCAGCCTCAGTATACTGCAAAGACCAGGGCGGGACTTTAGAGATCGTCGACACGACTGAAGGCCAAGTTGGAATGTGCCACTTTGTGAATGGACAAATCTGCGAAGAGTGGGCATTATTCAGGAGCAACGCGACTAACTGCACATCGGCAGACGGGACTCCATCGCGGACCTATTGCAAGCCTGAGCAGAGACAAATCGGCTCAGAGCCAAAGATATGCACTATGGAGTATCACGCAGTTTGCGGATGGACTGCGGCAGGCGTAAAGAACCAGACGTACTCAAACCCATGCGGAGCATGCATCCCCGGGGATGTGGCTTACTGGACTGAGGGCGCTTGTTAGGCTTGTTAGGAGACCTGAAGCCCGGCCTAAACCGGGCTCTTCCTTTATTTTTTCTTGGCTTTCTTTTCTGCAGGCGCATCTTCCTCGGCCATTTTCTTAGCCATCTTCATGCCCCATGAGACCCACAAAACGGCCATCAGCCCGCCTAGCACAAGTACAGACACTATGAATATTGCAATGGACTGAAACAGCGAGAGCCCGCTTGCCCCAAAAGCCAGATAAAGTATCACAAAGCTCAACCACGCGATAACGACCACTATGGTCGCAATCACCCTGCTGGACATCCCGGACATGCTGGGGCCGCAGCACCATTCCTCGCCTTTACCAGAGCAGCATCCTTTTTTCATTTTGATAACTTAATTGATTAACGGCGTTGCCCAGAAAAACCTTCAAGCCCCTTTTTAACCCTCCATTTCAAAATAAGCGTTCTATTGCCTTTGTAGCTCAGTCTGGGAGAGCACTCGGCTGAAGACCGAGGTGTCGGGGGTTCAAATCCCCCCGAAGGCACTCTCATTATTCTTGTATTGGTTTCGGGTTTTCAGTCTTCGGTCTGCAGTCTACTTCTACACCCCACCCCTAGGCCTGCAGTATATACTGCTCTTCTTCGGCAGCCACGGGGCGCCATACCTCTCAATTATCTCCCGTTTTGAGCTCCTCTCAAACCTTATGATGTCATCCTTTTCCTCTATCCCCGCGCGGCTAAGCATCTTAGTGAAATTGTTGAATATGCAAAGCGTGGCCCGGGCGTCGCCCATGGCCCGGTGTTGTTGATCATTTGTTATCTTGAAGTGCTGGCAGAGGGCCTCAAGGCGCTTGCTTGCAAGCGTCGGCACAAGGCGGGTCGCTAGCTTCCTAGTGCAGAGCCTGCGGTTATCCATCTCAATCCCCTTCTTCCCTGCGTTGTATGAAAGAAAACCATAATCAAACGTAGCGTTGTGAGCCACAAAAACCGAGTCATCAAGAAAGTCTGTAAAATCACCAATAACCTCGCCTATTGTGGGGGCGCCATCAACCATCGCATTGTCGATGCCCGTAAGCCGGGTTATAAACTCAGGTATCCTCACCTGCGGGTCGACAAGCGTGTGGAACTCATCAATCGCTCGGCCGTCTTTGCTCTTTATGCCCGCTATCTCAGTTATCTTGTGATAGCCCTTCGAAAGCCCGGTGGTCTCTATGTCGACTACGACAAAAGTCATCAACTAGTTTGAAAGCAGCCCTATAAATTCTAAAGTGGAGAAAGAGGGTAGGGGCCTTTCTTTACAGCCCCACCTTTATCGTTTTCCCAACCGTAGAATTAGCATGAATGGATGAAATCCGATACCCGTGACTGCGAGCTATGGAACAGCCAATAGAGAATGCTATCGGCAGTGTAGAATAACGGAGGCCGGCCACAGTCGCCAGGGCCTGATGCCCCCAACTCGCCCACGCGTAGTTTGTTTTCGGTTGTGCTAATCGTATATTCCTTTTGGGTTTGGCGAGCGATAACCGCAAGGGAAGGCTTGCCAGGTTCAAAGGACGCTGCACGCATTAATATATCGTGGGCAGGTGTTTCCATAGGTAACTTAGAATTCGGTTATATAAACCCTTAACGCCAGTAGTTGAGCGGTGAGCAGTGGCCACCGCTGTTTATTTTGATTTACTTTCTAATACTCCCGCAAAACTACTACTCTCACTATGAACTCTAAGCCGGAGCTTGTCCTCCCCGCAGGCTCCATGGAACTTCTGAAGGCCGCAGTCTTCAACGGTGCGGATGCCGTCTACCTCGGGGCAAAGAGGTTCAGCGCGAGGGCAACGGCGGCCAACTTCGAAGCATCAGAGCTCAGAGAAGCAATAGCCTTCTGCCACTCCCATGGGAAAAAGGCATATCTTGCAATCAATACACTTATCAAAGACTCCGAAATGGGCGAGGCAATCGACCTTGCAAAGCAAGCGTATCTAGCCGATATCGACGCCGCTATTGTCCAGGACTTGGGACTGATAAAAGCCCTGAGAGGGCTTTTGCCCGATTTGCCCCTGCATGCTTCAACCCAGATGACTTGCCACAACAAGCAGGGCGCTGAGTTCCTTGCGTCACTTGGCATGAAAAGGATTGTCCTTGCCCGCGAGCTTTCGCTTAAGGAGATAAAAGAGATCAAAGAGACCTTACGGCCCCTAAACATAACGGTCGAGTGCTTTATCCATGGCGCCCTTTGCTTCTCGCTCTCAGGCCAGTGCCTTCTCTCAAGCTTCGCCTTTAACAAATCCGGCAACCGCGGCCGATGCCTGCAACCCTGCAGGCTGAATTACAGCCTTCATAGCGCCGACAAGAAGGAGCACAAGAAAGGCTTTCTTTTGTCGATGAAAGACCTCACAACCATCGACAACATCCCGGAATTGATAGATGCCGGGATTGATGCCTTCAAGGTGGAAGGACGTCTGAAGGACTCGCAGTATGTCGGCTCGGTAGCGCTTGTTTACAGAAAGGCGATAGACAAATGCTTTGGCATTGGTGCGGGCCCCCTTAGGGACGACATAAAGCGCATGAGGATGGCATTCTCGCGCGACCCGACAACCGGCTATATGTTCTGGAACAGCGAGATGGTCTCTTCTGACAGCCCGGCCCCGCGAGGAGTCCCGGCGGCGACATATATCGGCAAGTCCAGCGACCTCATGAAGTTAAAGCTTCTAGAGCGAATAGAAGTCGGTGACAAGCTGTCTGCGCTGAAGGTTGACTCAGTCTCCGAGATAACGATAAAAAAGATACTTGAGAAATCCAGACGCCCAGACGGGAGCGCACTCGTAAAGCCTGATAATATGATCGAGCTTGAGAAGGGCCAGATGTTGTATCTTGTTTCCAGCGAGCGGCTCAAGCTGCAAGAATCGCCCCGATTGCAAAAAATCGCGGCTAAGCCGGATCTGCGCAAGGTCAATGAGGTCGAGTTTTCCCAAAAGAAAAAAGAGCTTTTTGATTTTGCAATCACACAAGCAAGCAAAAAATCTGCGCCAGGTTTTGCCATCTTTGTCGACGAGGGCAATATAAAAGAGCTTGCCGTTCACCTAACGGGCGCCAGCAGAATCATCTGCCATACCCAGTCGCCAAAGCACATTGAGTACTTCAAGCGTATCCTACCCGGCAGGGAGATATACTTCAAAACCCCGAATTTCCAGACGTCGTCAGAATTAGATGAATTCGAACCGGTTGTCCAAAGCAGCAAGATTGTATGCTCAAACCTGGGCGCCCTTGATATATGCATAAAGAACAAGTCCACCTTTTGGGTCGACAGAGAACTAAACATCTTCAACTCGCTTGCAGTCGGGCTCATGGCCGAATTGGGCGCTGAGATGATAGTGCCTTCGGCCGAGTGCTCGCTTCGCGAGATAAAGGCAATGCCTCTTAAGGAAATGATAATGCCGATGTCTTTCTTTTACCCGCTTCTCATGACGTCGCGCGCATACTCAAAGAGCGGTGAATTAAAGGGCAAAGAATATATGTTAACCGACCGGATGGGCTACAAATACAAAGTGACCTTGGATGATAAGCGCATCTTGCGGTTGTACAACCCCCTGCCTGTAGACATGCTGCCCGAACTTGGCAAGCTTTCTGATTTTGCGCTGTTCGGTGTCGACTTGAGGGCAGTTGAAAAAAGTGATGCGAGGAAAATCCTGGAAAACCTGCAAAAACTAAAAAATCCAGAAAACAAAAACCCCGGGAGAATCTTTAAGAATTTCACAAGAGGGCATTATGAGAGGGATGTAGAATAAAACAAAACTCGTTGTTTAATCGAAAACTCGTTGTTTAATCGAAAACTCGTTGTTTAATGGCGTGTTTGGAGGTTTTATTATAAACAATAGCTTTTATCATCTTAACTGATAGAAATATGCCTTCTGTTCGAATTAACGATTATTCGTAACTATGGGTATTCGAGTGAATTTGAGTGATTAAGATGAGATTTGACGAGTTGAACATAGACAGCGAGTTTAAGGACATCGCAAAAGAGCTGGGCTTTGAGACGCTCACACCCATACAAGAGCAGTGCATACCGCTGATACTCGCCGGCAAGGATGTTGCCGGCCAGGCCGAGACCGGCTCTGGAAAAACAATAGCATTTGCCCTTCCGCTACTAAACGGGACCTATCCAAAGGAAGGCCTGCAGATTCTTGTCTTGACCCCGACGCGCGAGCTTTGCGTCCAGGTGGCATCAGTATTCGAGGATTTCGCCGAGGCAGTTGATATCAGGGTTTTAAGCGTCTATGGCGGAGTCAGCATAAACCCGCAGATAGACGATATACCGCGCGCGAATGTGATTGTCGGGACCCCCGGCAGGATACTCGACCACCTAAACAGAAAGACCCTTGACTTTCATGACCTAAAATACCTTGTGCTTGATGAGGCCGACAAGATGTTTGACATGGGCTTTATCGAGGACGTGCAGGACATAATAGACCACACGCCAAAAGACATCCAGACAGTCATGTTCAGCGCGACAATCTCCGATGATGTGTATGCTATAATACAGCAGTATATGCAAAATCCGGTCATAATAAAGACGCAATCCTTTGTGGATCCGAAAAAACTCAAGCAGACCTGTTATGACCTGCCCGGGGCGAAGGAGAAGTTTTCGCTGTTGGTGTACCTCCTAAAGAACGAAACGCCCGGTCTTGCCCTTGTCTTTTGCGCGACGCGAACGGAGGCAGATTTCATCGCCCGGAACCTAAGGAACCAAAAGGTAAACGCAAATGCCCTGCATGGTGGCATGAGCCAGAACAAGAGGCTTGAGTCTCTCAACAAGCTGAAGAATGAGAAGGTAGATGTCCTTGTGGCTACGGACGTCGCTGCTCGCGGGCTTGACATAAAGAACGTTTCCCATGTCTATATTTATGATGTTCCCGGCAGCCCCAAAGAATACATC
>CAYSUP010000024.1:0-7524 GCA_964434205.1 uncultured archaeon
GCCATTTTAGTGTTGGTTTTACGCCAGCTTGAGCAGCCGGAGCATTATCGCGTTCTGTATCCACATCCGGTTCTCGGCCTCATCGATTACAACTGACTGCGGCCCGTCTATAACTTCAGCAGACATCTCCTGGCCGCGGTGCGCAGGCAGGCAGTGCATGAAAAGAGCCTTTGGCTTTGCTAGCTTCATGATTTTTTCTGTGACTTCATAAGGCTCCATTACGTCAATCCGCTTGTCCCGCTCCTTCTCGTCGATGTGAAGGCTCATCCAAGTGTCCGTGTAGATCACATCTGCGTCCTTGGCTGCCGCCTTTGGGTCCTGGGTAAGCACATATCCCTTGGACATCTTTAGTATCTCTTTGTCAGGGCCATATCCCTTTGGGAAAGAGCAGTGCACTTCCATGTTCAGCTTTGGCGCTACCTGCAGCCACGAGTGGCAGGTGTTGTTTGCGCAGTCGCCAAAAAAGGCCAGCTTTAGATTCTCTATGCTGCCGGTCTTCTCGTAAATCGTCATGAGGTCTCCTAGTATCTGGCATGGATGATCGCTGTTGGTCAAGCCGTTGATGACGGGCACTGTCGCGTTCTTGGCAAGGTCCTCTGCAGTCGAATACTCAAATGTCCGCGCCATGATGATGTCCACATACCTGCTTGTGACGCGCGCGGTGTCGGCTATTGTCTCGCCACGGCCGAGCTGTATGTCGTCCCGGGACAAGTAAATGGCATGGCCGCCCATCTTAGTCATGCCGGTTTCAAAAGAGACTCGCGTCCGAAGAGAAGGCTTCTCAAATATCATTGCCAAGGTCTTGCGGTCCATGGCCTTTGCGTATTTTGAAGTGTTCTTTTTTATATCCTTAGCTAGCTTGATCAAACCGTATATCTCTTCCTTGGAAACATCCTTAATGGAAATAAGGTCTTTCTTCATTAGATAATTTGTCGGGCTCAAAATATAAACGGTTTTCCGGTTTTTCTTCCGCTAAAGTCAAACTTATCGGTGGCCAAATTTCGCTTTGCGGACAAGCCGCAAATGCGTTTTGCCATCGTAGGCTAATTTAGAAATGGCAAAACTTTGGGACAAGGGCTGCAAGCTTGACAAGGAAATAGAGCGGTATACCGTAGGCAAGGACTACCGGCTCGACCAAAACCTAATCGAAGCGGACGTAGCCGGCAGTCTGGCCCATGCACAGATGCTGGCAAAGATAGGCATCCTTAAGCCAGACGAGCTCAAGAAGATAAAATCTGCACTGCTTGCCATTGTCAATGAGCATGAGTCCGGCAAGTTCACAATAAAGCCGGAGGATGAGGACGTGCATACGGCAGTTGAGAACTATCTTACAAAAAAATTAGGGCATCTTGGGAAAAAGATACATACAGCCCGGTCGCGAAACGACCAGGTGCTTGTCGATTTGCGGCTGTACACCAAAGGAAAGCTCCTTGATGTGGAAACCTCGCTTTTGAATATGGCAGGCGTCCTACTGGAACTTGCGGAGAAGAACAAGGAGGTCCCCATGCCGGGACGGACGCACACGCAACTTGCGATGCCATCGTCAGTAGGCCTCTGGGCGGGGGCTTACGCCGAGTCGCTACTAGACGACCTTGAGCTGCTGAAGACTGCTTATGAGATGAACGACCAATGTCCGCTCGGGAGTGCCGCAAGCTATGGCGTCTCGCTCCCTATCGACCGGCAGATGGTCTCGGATTTGCTGGGTTTTAAGAAAGTACAAAACAATGTCCTTTATGCCAATAACAGCCGGGGGAAGATAGAATCGGTCGTATTGGCTGCGCTCTCGCAGGTGATGGCCGACTTAAGCAAGCTGGCAACGGACCTGATATTCTTCACAATCCCCGAGCTTGATTATTTTGAGCTGCCGGATGACCTTTGCACAGGGAGCAGCCTGATGCCCAACAAGAAGAATCCAGACATGCTCGAGCTTGTGCGGGCCAAGGCAAACAAGGTCTTTGCCGATTATTACCAGGTGCTTGGCACAATAAAGGACCTGCCTTCGGGCTATAACCGGGACTTCCAGGAAACCAAGGGACCGCTCATGTCAAGCCTTGGCACTACAAAGGCATCGCTTGACGTATGCACATTGACAGTCTCAAAGATCAAGGTCAACAAGGAGAAGTGCCTAAAGGCATGCGTCATGGAAATATTCGCGACAGACAAGGCACTGAAGCTTGCAAAGGAGGGCCTGCCGTTCCGGGAGGCGTACATAAAGGTGGCTAAGGAGCTTGACAAACTGCAGGGCGAGAACCCCATCGAGAACATAAAGTCAAAGAAGCATCTGGGTGCGACAGGAAACTTGGGGCTTGACAAGTCGGTGAGCAAGCTGAAGGCTGAAGAGGCAAGCATAAGCAGTAAGCGGAAGGCTTATGAGTCTGCATTGGCAAAGCTGATGGCATAGGCTTTGTTGTTTTTTGGAAATTTCTAAATGGAAAAATTCTCTAAGAAGCAGAAGATATCCGAATTCAAGGAAGGCGAAGGCGTGGATGATATCTTTGTTGTTAAATTCAAGAAAGGGTTCGCGCCTTATTCAAACGGCTTCTATTTTGAGCTTGTGCTCTCGGACAGCAGCGGGAAGAACATCGATTATAAGTATTGGGGCGGAAGAGAGGAGGTAAAAGTCAAAGCCCTTTATGACTCGATAAGGGCGGATGCAATCGCGCACATCCAGGGTAAAGTCTCTAAATACCGGGAGAAGCTTGAGCTGACGACCAACGAGCCGTTGAGAATCGAAGTGCTTAAGGAAGGCCAGTACAATGAGGGGGATTTCATCAAGCCCGCTAAGAAGGATGTCGATAAGCTATATCTGAAGCTCCTTGGCTTTGTCAGCGAAGTAAAGGACCCAAAACTGAGGGAATTGCTGACAGGGGTTTTCAAAAACAAAGAGATAGAAGCCAAATTCAAGAAGCACCCTGCTGCAGTCGAGATACACCATAATTGGATAGGCGGTCTGCTTGAGCACGTTTTGGAGGTCGCTGAATATTGCAAGACCAGCGGGGAGCTTTTTCCTGAGCTGGACAAAGACCTTATGACTGCCGGGGCGCTTTTGCATGACATAGGCAAGCTTGAGGAGATAGGGGTCACCTCCCGGATAAAGGGAACAAAAAAAGGCCAGCTTACCGGCCACCTTGTCCTAAGCGCAGTCTTTGTCTCTAAGAAATGCGATGAAGCCGGCCTCGATGAGGGGACTAAGGACAAGCTCATGCACATAATCGTCAGCCATCACGGCCGAAACGAATATGGCTCGCCAAAAGAGCCCATGTTCCCCGAGGCCTTTGTCGTCTATTACGGCGATGAGATCAGCGCAAGACTGGCCGAGATGCTTGAGTTTGTCGAGTACTCGAAAGGCGAGACTGAAGACGATTTCATGTACCACAAAAGGTTCGGGAGGAACATACTGCTAAAATAATGGACGCAAAAGAGGCAAATGGTAAATGCATATGCAAGATGTGCCCGACGTATGTAAAATGCGACGAGAGCGTTGCTTATTGTTTTGTCGGAAAAAGCAGGTGTATAACAAAGGAAAATGGCTGCTTATGCCCGGGCTGCCCAGTGCAGGCTAAGACGGGGTTTGGACATGTCTTTTATTGCACACGGGGGGCCGAGAAAGTTCAGGCAAAATGAAAGAATGGAAATGCGCGGTGTGCGGCTTTATTTGGAAGGGCGACACGCCACCTGACAAATGCCCGCAATGCGGCAGCTCACCCGGGGAATACTCAGAGACGTCTAAGGGGGCAAAGCTTGAAGTTAAGGCATATGATGTCCTGCTGATAAACGGAAGTTCCCATAAAAGCCATAACACCTCTGTTTTGGCGGATATCGCAGAGGGGGAATTGAAAAAGAGGAAAGTAATCTACGCGCGGATAAACCTGAATGAATTGAAGATAGATCATTGCTGGTGTTGCTATAGCATGTCAGACGCGGATTGCACTTATCCGTGCAGAAACCAGCTAGACGACATGCCCGCACTCCATGATATGATGGTCAAGGCAAAAGCTGTGATAATAGCGTCGCCGATAAACTGGAACAACATGTCAGCAAGGCTGAAGGACTTTTTAGACCGGATGACATCGCTGCAGAATCTGCCCTTGCTCGGCAAGAAGAGCCTGACTACCGGAAAGGTCTTGGGGATACTGGTGAACGGGCATGAGGACGGCGCGATGAAGACTGCAATGGATATCTTCGTCTATTTCCAACAGATGGGTTATATCCTGGCGCCGTATGGCTTCACTTATGCCACACACGGGGCAAGAAACGATGCGAAGAGTGATAATGAATTCTTTAGGGGGAATCAAGAGTTGAAAAAGGACGTTGAGGGTGTGGTCGGCAATGTCATTGAGATGATGAAGCAGAACATGGAGGATAAACTAAAGGGTAAGATATCCGAGGTCAGCGAATAAGCTTTATTGTGAAGGAGCTTTATTGTGAATGGTTTATTTTTGCCGTATCACTAAAATACCTAGTTAAAATACCTAGTTAAAAAACAATTAGTTGAAAAAATGATCAGCAATGCAGCTTATACGTTGATTTTTGGCAAGCCGCTCATCTTTTGGATGGGCCTTGTGGTGTTCTCATTCCTTGTTGCCAGTGTTATTTCAGGGCTTATGGTAATCAGGGGAAAACTCAAATTCAAGTACCACAGGGCCGTTGCCTTCACAACACTGGCAATAGGGATAATGCACGGGATGCTGGGGATGCTGTTTTACTTATAAGGTTGCTTTAATTCTGCCAAGAACCGCCGGCCAATACGCGAAGTCCATCGCACCATTGGCGCGAGATTCGAATAAACTGAACCTGCGCGTAGCTTCACCTAAGGTGAAGCTCATGTCAGATAGACATGTAAAATACCTGATTTTAATTTGGGTAAACAGAAGAATAGAGGATTCTAAAGATAGGGGGTTCTAACGATGAAAATTCCTAGGCACGTTGCACTCATACCCGACGGCAACCGCAGGTGGGCAAAAGAGCATGGCATTAAGCCCTGGGAAGGCCACGACATCGGAATAAAGAGGTTTAGGGAGTTTCTTGACTGGTGTTATGACGTGGGTGTTGAGGAAGTTACTGCGTACTCATTATCCAAGGAAAACCTCGGCAAGCGAAGCGATGTCGAGATGAGATTTTTGTTCAAGCTCTACGAAAAAAACCTGATAGACATACTTAGGTCCCAGGAGACTGCTGATAAACAGCTTAGCGTGCGGTTTGTCGGCGACTCGCGGCCATTCCCCGAAAAGCTGAAGAGGTTGATGGCCGACACTGAAGAGGAAACGAAAGGGTTCAAAAAAAGAAGGCTCAACCTGTGCATAAACTATTCCGGCAGGGAAGAGATATTGCACGCAGTAAAAGGGCTTATTGAGAGCAAAAAGACGGTTAACGAGAAGAACTTTGAGACCTTCCTTCAAGTCAAGTCGCCGCCTGACCTCCTGATACGGACGGCTGAGAAGAGGATAAGCAACTTCCTTTTGTGGCAGACTGCTTACAGCGAGCTTTTTTTCTCGCCAAAGCTCTTCCCTGATTTTACTAAAGAGGATTTTTTAGAGGCAATCGGGCAATATAACAAAACTGAAAGAAGATATGGAAAGTGATGCACGGCAATTATTGAAAGGGATAAAATGATACTCGGTCGCGAAGAGATATTAAAGAGGGTCAATGAGGGGAGCCTTATAGATAATTTTGAGAAGGATTGCTTGGAAGGTGCAGGTTATGACCTGCGTGTGGCCAAGTTTTATAACAGCGGCGGCGACTCATATCTGGGGAAGGATAAGAGGGTGATGCCAAGCGTAGTTGAGATACCGGGAGATATCTTAAGGATGGCTCCCGGCGATTATGTCCTAATGGAGACCGTAGAAAAAGTCAATATGCCCGAAGACCTAATCGCTCGCGTCCTTAACAGAAGCTCACTTTTCAGGTGCGGCGCATCAACCTTCAATGCGCTTGTAGACCCCGGCTATAAGGGCACCCTGACATTTGGGCTAAAAAACATATCAAACAACGGCTTTAGCATCCAGCGCGGTGCAAGGGTCGCGCAGATAGTCTTTGAAGAAGTCAAAGGCAAGGCTGAATTGTACAACGGCAAGTACCAGGGCGGAAAAGTAGTGTAGATTACAGAAAGTTATGATTTGGGCAGCGCTTAGAGAAGCGCCTTTCTCAGCTTCTCCCTGCACTCTTCGCAGAAGAATTTGGCCTTCCTGTCAACAGAGACTACATCATTTGAGTATACCATGACGCACTTGCCCCTCTTGCAGTGGTCTAGGCCGTAACAGTGGCCCAACTCATGGATCGCCTCCTTTGCTGCGCGCTCCTTGAACGAATCGTATGAAGACTGCTTCCCGTAGAACCGCTGGTCAAGGCGGTATAATGAGATTACTGCCAGTTTACCGCCCTTCTCGGCGGCTCCAAAAATAAAGTTCAGGTCGGTGACAAAAAGGTCTATGCTTCCTACTGCCACTACCTTATCGGCGTTTGCCCCTTTGGTTTGCTGCCTTAGGTGGCTGACTAGCTTATCTGCATCGTATTGCTCCCTTTTTTTGTTATATGCTGAGTCAGGTAAAGAGCGGATGGCCGGGAGTATCGTTACAGAGGAGAGAAACGCATTCCCTATTTCTTCCCTGAGATCATCAAGTGTCTGGCTGCTCACGTTCAATAGCGGCAAAATAGCTATAGGCATGACTAAGTTTGCTTAAAAGAGGAAAAAAAGGTTGGCTTGGCTCTCTTTAGTCTAAAGGGGTGGGGTTGGCTCTCTTTAGTCTAAATCAGTCAACTAGGCTTGTCTGGCCCGTTGAGCCGACTTAGCTCTTGAGTCGAGTTCCGCATGACTGACAGAATGTGGAAACGCCGTCGTTCTGCATCTTGCATGCAGGGCAGATTACCTTTGACGCCCCGGGCTGGGGAGCGGGAGGCTGGTATGCCGGGCCGCCCTGGAAGATCATTGGCGCAGGCGGGGCTGAAGCTTGTATGAATGTCGTTGACATGGGTGAAGGCTGCACACCGGTGTCTGAGACTTGAGTCGCAAATATTGCGGCCATCAGTGCGCCGCCAATCCCGCCAAGGATGCCTAGCAGCAATGGGACTATCAACAATATGCTAAGTAATGGGACAAGGGCCTGCGCATTGAGTGCAAAACCCAGCCCGCCAAACACTGCAAACGAGTAGATTAGCAGCATTACAAAAGCGATATAGTAGCCTATTACAACTGAGGAAAACCCGGCTATGAGACCGTGGCCGACAGTTCCTCTCGCTATTATCCCCGAAAGGACACCGGCTATTATGGGCAAAATTATTGCCAGTATCAACGATGTTGAATCGGACATGCAAAAACCGGAAAGGCAGGTGGTTATAGTG
The DNA here is from genome assembly GCA_964434205.1 of uncultured archaeon. GTDB lineage: Archaea > Altiarchaeota > Altiarchaeia > JAFGQM01 > JAFGQM01 > JBFYKJ01. The sequence goes on from CAYSUP010000024.1 coordinate 7,339, forward strand.
AGGGATAACCCCGCCATGGGATTGACACTAACTCCCGCAAGTATCGAACCGATGCTGACACCGTAAAGGGCTATCCCAAAAAGCGCGTTTAATCCCAAAAAGACAAGCAAGCCAAGAAGTATGGCAACACCCATCGAACCCTGTTTGTAGGCCATTTTGATATTTTGCGTGTTAGTAAATGTGGCG
>CAYSUP010000025.1:0-6592 GCA_964434205.1 uncultured archaeon
CAATAAGGTTCCAGGAGGTCCCGCCGTACCCGCCGACATCTATGCACTCAATACCCACATCAATTAGCTTCTCAGCCACGCCCTTTGAAATCCCGCAGCCGACTTCCTTGGCGATGACCGGCACTGAAAGCTCCGAGCAGACGGCCTTGATCTTTCTAAGAATGTCTGAGAAATTTACGTTGCCCTCGGGCTGCACAACCTCTTGCAGGGTATTGAGATGCAATGCCAGCGCATCGGCGTCTACCATGTCAACAGCCTTTTGGCACTCCCTGGCGCCGTACCCATAGTTGAGCTGGACAGCCCCCAAATTGGCTATCTTGAGCGTGCCTTTGGCGCCCTTCTTAATGACGTTATACGTATTGACGACTGATTCATCCTCTATCGCAGGCCGCTGGCTTCCAACCTCCATGCCTATACCCATCTCGCCGGCCACGTTTGAAAGCGCCTCGTTTATTGCCATGGCCTCTTTCGTCCCGCCGGTCATAGCCTCAACCAGTAGCGGGTATTTGAGCTTCTTTCCAAGAAACTTGGCCGATAAGTCAATCTTATCGAGGTCTACCTCAGGGAGCGCGCAGTGCACAAGCTCTATGTCCTCAAGCCCGTTTGTCCCCACCTCCACTTCCTTCTCAAGTGAGATTTGTATGTGGTCAGTCTTCCTGTCCTTCACCATTTTCTTGCTTTTCATAATTTTTTGTTTTTAACTCCTTCACAGTTCAGGCCTCGATCCTTGCACCGGTTTCGGAGATATCTGCATCTATTATTTTCTTGCCCATGCTACTTAAAGCTTTAATAACGCTTTCCTTGCTGTTTTTGCCCACAAGTGCGACAATCACCCCGCCGCGCCCGGCCCCCGAGAGCTTTGCCCCGTAGGCGCCTGCTTTTCTGGCGGCCTCAACCATCCTATCAAGTTCCTCATTGGAAAAGCCCATGTCTTTTAAGAGCGCGTGGTTCTCGTTCATGAGGATCCCCAGCTTTTCCCATTCCGCATTCTCTATTGCGTCCCTTCCTTTTTCAACTATACTTTCGGACTCTTTCAAAAAAGTGTTGAACCTTTCCTTTTCCTTTTTCTTTATCTCTTCCATGTGCCTGACAAGGTCCCCGGTTTCCTTGTCTATGCCCGAGTGCGCGACGACAAGCTCCGGTTTCTCCTTAAGCTTCAATGGGATTATCTTGCCTGTCTGGTATAACAAGACGCCTCCAAAAGTCGCTACAAAAGGGTCAAGACCGCTGCTCTTTAAGTGGACCTCATTCTCGCACTTCCATGCGGCCCTTGCCTCGTCCTGCAGACTCCAGCCCTTGCCGGCCTCGGCTGCCAGCGCAGTCACAAGCGCAGAGGCTATGGCAGAAGATGACCCCATGCCGGAGGCAAGCGGTATCTCGGAGTTTATCCTTATGTCAAAGCCCCCCCCGCCGACAAGGTCGACTGCTTTTTTGACCATCCGATTCCCGCGGTCCATTCGCTGTGGCGAGCCATCCTTGCTTGACCAGGGGACGCTCAAACTGATTCCCCTGCCGCTCAAGGTCTTTTTTGCGACTATCGCATAAGCCCTTACATCTATTGCAGCTGCTATGGCCTGATTGCCGTATAATGACGTGTGTTCGCCCAAAAGTATCACCTTTGCCGGGGCTGATGCAGTTTTCATTGGTGCAAATATTTTTCCATCATCTACAAGAACTTTTCATCATCTAAAATACTTAGTTTCTAAAATCCCAAACTCACCCGACAAACTTCGGCCTCTTGGATAACTCTGCCGCCATCGGCAGGCTCTTGAAAGGCAGGCCTTCGGTTTCTTCCCTTATCATCCCAATCAGGTCTTCAGCCTTCATCTTCTTTTGCTCTTTTTGGCCCCTTGTCCTGACCATCATCATCTTTTCTTTTTCCTCATTCTCACCCACAACGGCGACAAAGGGCACCCATTCCTCTTCAGCCTCTTTAATCTTCTTTCCAAGAGTCTGCGACCTGTCGTCTATATCGACCCTTATGTCGCACTTGGCCAGCTCTTCCATGACCTTATAGGCATACTTTGCATTGTTCTCGGTAATCGGTATCACCCTAACTTGCGTCGGCGCAAGCCAGAGCGGGAATTGCGGCACAAGGCCCTTCTCCTTGCCCATTGCAGCCTTTTCCAGCAGCGCATAAAGGTTCCTCTCAATAGCCCCGCTTGGCGAGAGGTGCATGATCAGCGGCCTCTTCTCGCTGCCGTCCTTGTCAACATACTTTATATCGTATGTCTCGGCATTCTCAACATCAATTTGATCCGTCGTAAGCGCAGACGCCTTGCCAAGCGCGTCAACGAAATTCCACTCGTACTTCATCATGAAGTAGAAGAAACGCGAGTCCCACATCTCAACCAGCACAGGCTTACCCCACTTCTTTATCAACGTGTGGACAAACTCCTTGTGCGCATCATAGAATTCCCTGACAATCCTCAGGCCCATCTCAAGGTCATGCTCCCTCTCAATGCCCATGTTGTCAAGTATCCTGTCAGCAAGCTCAAACCTCTTGAGCATCTCCTCTTTTGCCATCTCAAAATCGGAGACAAATGCGTGACAGTCGGGCATTGTGAAGGACCTTAGCCTCCTAAGGCCCGTAAGCTCCCCGCGTTTCTCGACACGGAAGCTGTACCTGGTCATCTCGTAAAGCCTCATCGGCAGATTCTTGTAGGAAATGGTCGCATCGTGCGCCATCAGGAACTGGCCGAAGCATGCAGCGAACCTGAGGAAGACCTTCTTGTTCGGGGTTTGTATCGTGTACTGCCTTGCTGGGAACCGGTTTAGGTATTTCTTCAAACTGGGGTGCTCGAAGTCATACATGATAGGTGCCTCTATTTCCATGGCCCCGTATCTCTTGACTTCGCTTGTGACGTATTCTTCCATCAGGCTCTTGATCAGCCTGCCCTTTGGGTAATACCTTAAGTTGCCCGGGTCGCTGCCCGGCTCGTAGTCCACAAGCTCAAGGCGCCTCATCAGCTCCACATGCGGCGGTTCCTTGTCCACCTCGCGGCTCTTGGCCAGCTCATAAAGCGCGAATTTCTTGAGCAACTGGTGCTGCGAGAAGTCAAATCCCTTGATGTCGCCGCCCACATGGCTTACCGGGCTCATCTTCCCGTCCGGGGTCAATACAAACCATGAGGATCTCATCTTCTCCTCAGCCTTGAGTGCTTCAGACTCGTCTTTCCCGCTCCCTACTGCAGGCTTTGTGTCCCCGGCCTTCAGGTCTTCGCCTTTGATCTCCCTGCTAAGTTCAGCAAGCGGGTGGCCCTTGCACTTGATGTCAAATGCCTTGTACCAGCCGAAGGGAGCTTTTATGACCTTGTACTTCTTGGCTTTGAGGTCCTCATAGACCCTTTTCAAGATATCGGCCGCAACCAAAGGCGATGAAAGGTTTGAAGAAAGGTGTGCATATGGATAAACGACGATGTTATCCGCAGAGACCTGCTTGACAACCGCTTCTATTTCGGCCGCCGCCTTAGCAGCGACCATTTCCTCTTTCCCCTCATCGCCCTTCTCAACTGCTATGAATGCGACTAGTGAGTTGACAGTCTTGCCGGATTTAGTCTCATCGGTGAGCGCTTCCGGGCTGCTTATGGCCTTTTTGGTCGCCTCGAATTCAAAGCGGTCCGCGTGGTTAAGCAATATCTTCATTCTTGGATTGCATCAAAAATAGGCGTGTAAGAGCGGAAAAATCAAAATCAAAATCAAAATCAAAAACAAAAAGAAAGAAGGGGAGTATTTACTCCTTCTTCTCTACGCGCACTGACGGCAGCTGTATCGGCGCCGGCAGCTGGAGGGTCCTTGAGAGGACTATTGCCTCAACGATTCCCCTCCTCAATATGAAGTTTGAAACCTCCCTGAGCGCAGGCCCCTTGAGCGCCGTGAGCTTTTTGCCCTTGACAGTCTTCTCCTCATACTTGTCATCCAGATTTTCTGAGAAATATATGAGCTTTCCGCCCATGCCAAGCTTGCCCATGCCCTTGTACTCGATGTCAAAAGACCACGAGACTTCTAGCATCTGCGAACTCTTCATCTTCTCAACTTCGGTTACGGCAAAGCTCTCCTTTACGTCAACTGCTTCGCTGCCCCTCTTGCTAACTGTTGCGTCTATCTTATCTATTCTATAATTGGTTATTCCCATTTTCAACCCCGTTGAAAAAACTCTGCATGGAGCAGAGGTCTTTTCACTCAGTATTTTTGCTTAATTTGAAGTTTTTTCTTTAAAACCGCATAAAGGCCAAAAAATCATAAAATCCGAAGCCCGCCGTACCCCACGACTGCCGAGGTGTCCCCCGTAGTGTCTCCGGAGGTCATATAAGCCACCTTTTCGGCCTTTTTGGCTCCCAGGATTTTGCATGCAACGATCGCCGCGGCGACACCGGCGTAGCCGCACATCGAGACCCGTTTCTCCGATATCACCCCAAACAGCCCTTCCTCATCCAGCTTCTCAATCTGCCCCATGGCAGCTTCGTCATTGTGCTTTGCAATCTTCTGCGGCTCGTAATGGGTAAAGTCCGTCGATGCGACTATCAGGACTTTCTTCTTTGATTTCTTTATCGCCATTGCAATAGCCCTCCCGAGCTCTTGGCAGGCTGATAAGAACCCGCCGTCGGGCGCATAATGCTTTATCGATATGGGGACTATCCTAAATTCGTCAAAAACAGCCTGCATGATGGGGATCTGCACCTCGATTGAGTGCTCCTTTTTGTGAGCCGCCGAGTCAAACTCTGCTCCCGACTCCTCGGAGATCTCCTTTGCGAGCTCTTTGTCAATCTTGACAACGCCAAGGGGCGTTTCCCAGGCATCAGCGTCGGAGATTGATATGTCCGGCCCCGTGCCATAGTGGTTTGGCCCCATAAGGATGATAGTCTCGGCCTTTGGCGCATCGGCAAACACCCTGGCGGCCACATAGCCGGAATAGTCATAACCCGCGTGCGGCGACACCACAGCCAAGCAGTCCACTCTCTTCCTCTTCTTGACAGTGCCAAGGTCTATCTTCCAATAGTCAAAGAGTTCCTTAAGCTGGCCAAGGACTGTTTCTTTAGAAGCTGGGTAGAAGGCCCCGGCGACCGCCGGACCCCTTATGTCCATTTTTGACTGGATTAGCAACCTTTGGATTTGACTGGATTAGCACGCCTTTGGATTTGACCGGATTAGCAAGCCCTTTTATTTATGACTTGCTGAACCTTTCCTTTTTCTTGGTCTTTATCAGCGTCTCTATCCTCTTTGTCGGCTGTATCTGGGAGATGTAATCATCAACGCTCTCCTTCATCTCATCAGTCTCCTTCATCTCGCCGCGCTCGACCAGGTACTGCTTTGTCAAGAGCCAGAATAATAGTGCAATGGACTGTTTACCCTTGTTGTTCAGGGGTATGATAAGATCAAGGTTCCTTGTGAGCGCGTGCGAGTCGCATACGCCTATGACCGGTATCCCGACTCGGGCTGCTTCCCTCACTGCCTGCCTGTCTGCAATCGGGTCGGCGACCATTATAATCTTCGGCTCGCGGAAGTTGCCTTCCTGGGTGTTAGTGAATGAGCCTGGCCTGAACCTACCCGATATGTATCTTACGCCCGTGTTCTCGGCGAATTTCCTGACAGGCCTTCTTGCATAAGCTCTTGATCCGACTATTAGGATGTCATCCTTGTCAACCTTGGCAAGCATCTTTGCCGCAAGCCTTATCCTCTCGTCTATCATGTTCAAACTGAGGATGCTTAGCCTGTCCTGGCGGACCTTGTATATGAACTTTCTCATGTTGCCCGTCCGGTATGTGAGGCCTATGTGGGCGCCGTGCTTAAGGTAAACCTCCGGGTCTATCAAAAGCTTCCTGCCTTCCGTAGCTGCTATATACTCTTTTGACTCGTCGTTATCGTCTATTTCCTCATCAGCGGTCTCTGCAGGCTCGCCCATCTCGACTGGCGCTTCCTCTAGCTTCTCCTCAACCATCGCCGTCTTCTTCTCAGCCTCCATGGTACTTGCGTCTTCTTTGGGCTTCTCTTCCACTTTTTTTGCCTTCTTCTCCGCCATTTTACTTATCGTTTTATAGCTATCGGTATTGCATCCTTCTCGAGCTCGACACGAGCTATGTCAAGCGGGTTCATGATGCCCCTTGGCAGGTCTATCAGCACTGGCGCCCCCAGGGATATCTGAAGGCCTCTTGCGCCTATGACTCTTGCCCTTTCATACTTGTTTAACGTTTCCATTTTTGTTTTTGGAACTTCCTTGATTTTGATTGTTTTTGAGAGTAATTGGACCGCAACTGAAAGTTGCGGGGCTCTTCACCCGTGAAGGTGAAGATGGGACCGCCGAGATTTGAACTCGGGTCACCGGCTCCCCGAGCCGAGAGGATAAACCTGGCTACCCCACGGTCCCAAAAGGGTCATGGGTCTTCAGTATTGAGTCCTCTGACCCGTGCGCTTACCTCGTGTAGAGCAAGAGGCTGTCGATCAGTTCTGCGTTAGTCAGCAGCATTCGCCTGCAGCAGTACCTCTCAAGCCCCAGGGAGTCCATTGCCTTCCCGGGGTCCGCTCCCTTGCTCACTTTCTCCTGGTACTCCTCCCACAGATGCCCGACTGGCTTTCCGCAGGTGAAACACCTGAC
>CAYSUP010000025.1:6602-7314 GCA_964434205.1 uncultured archaeon
ACTGGTATTATCATTTTGAGTTTTAACCTTTTGAGTTTTAACCTTTATCTGTACGACTTCTGCCTCTTTGCCCTCGGACCTTGCGAGGACTTGGACGGCTTGTGCGGCTCAGTCCTTCTTGAGTCGCCGCTGATGAGAGACCTGTCGTACGCCACAAGCTTCTCCTTCAGCTCCGAATCTTTCTTGGATTTTGCAGCGTATGAGACCAAAGCCCGCGAAACAGCGGTCCTAATGGCATCTATCTGGCCGGAAAAGCCCCCGCCGTTTACATTTATGATTATGTCTATCTTGTCGTTGTCGACAAATTCCTTAGCCAGTATTATCGGCTCTTTTATCCTCATCTGGACTATCTCGTCGCCGTATGCGCCTAAGAGGACAGAATTTATCCTGATTATGCCCTTCCCCTCCTTGATCGTGGCCCTGGCAAGCGCCCTTTTGCGCTTCCCGGCTTCGTGGACTACTTTATCCTTTTTGGCTGCCTTTTCACTCATTCTTGCCTCCCAAATAACCGCACAGTTCGCCTACTGTGACAAAGTAATCATAATGCGACTTGAATGACTTGTTGTCCTCAAGCTTTGCCTTTGAGATGTCTATGTGCTCTTTTTTCATTATCTCTCTTTCGGGCTTGCCGATATAAACCATTATCCTCTTGAAAGCTGCCTGCCCCTTTGGCTTGTCCTCCTGGACACAAGTGAAAGAGGCATTCTGTTAA
>CAYSUP010000026.1:0-7136 GCA_964434205.1 uncultured archaeon
ACTATGGCAACCCCTTCGCGCATCGGGATATTATAGTATTTTGCCTTTGCTTCGGGGTCTGTGCCGACTATCCTGATGTTTTCCTCTTTTAGCTGCTCGAGCAGTTTGGATATGTTGACAACGCGCGCCACTTTCACATGCTCTGCTGCGCCGGAGGCTACCTTTGCGACAGAACCGGTCAGGCCAACAGCCCGATGCTCGGGTATGATTACACCATGCACGCCGGCACATTCGGCCGACCTTAAGATGGAGCCAAGATTTTGCGGGTCTTCGATCCCGTCAAGGACGATTATAAATGGGTTCTCATTCTTTGATTTTGCAAGCTTCAGAATATCCTGGATTGAAGAGTACTGTGGCGCTTCGACTATTGCTACGATGCCCTGGTGGGAATCTGAGCCCGCAAATTTTTCAAGCGAGTACTGGTTCCGGTAGCTGAACGGGATCTTTCGCCCCTTAAGTGCGCCGATCACCCAGTCAAATGAGCTGGGCGATGCATTGGTCGAGATGAACACCTCTTGTATCTTCCTGCCGCTCTTTAGGGCCTCTGTCACTGCGTTCTTGCCGTAGATGATGTTTTTATCCATTTCTAAGCGCTTAGCGCTTATTCGTAGGTCAATGGTGAAAAATCACTTTCAATGTCCGTGGATAATATTTAGGGGGCAAATAATCACTTTTGCGGTTTCCTTATACTACCCACAGTTTCCTTACGTTGCCTGCAGTTTCCTTGTGCTATCTGCAGTTTCCTTATGTTGCCTGCAGATTCCTTGTGCTATCTGCAGCTTCCTTATGCTGCCTGCAGTTTCCTTATACTGCCGCTCTTTCCGTCTATCTCTATTAGGTCCCCCTCTTTCACCGCTTCAATGCCCTTTGCCTGGACTATGCAGGGCAAATTCATCTCTCTTGCTATCACTGCTGCATGCGCAAGGCCTCCGCCGGACTCGCTGACAACTCCGAGTACTTTATCGTATAGCTCTACCAGGTCGGGCATTAGAGTCCGAGAGATTATAATGCAACCGTCCAACTTTTTTGTATAATCACTCTTTGAGTTCACAAAGACGGCGCGGCCAGACATCTTGGACTGGCCGGCAACCGACTGGCCTTGCATGTCCCCGACTGCGGCCTCACCGATTAGCGCCCCGTTGACCAGAATAAAACGCTGTGGCAATTCCATTTGGGAATACCCCATAAACCTTTTCTTTCTTTCTTCGGCCACTTGCTTTCTAAACTTCGCATCCCCAAGCTCGCTGGTCTTGAGGAAAAACACGAGCTCCCCAAGTCCGCTTTCTCTGCCGATCCTCAAATACGCCCCCCTCCTGATAGCCAAATAACGCCCAGCGAGGAACTTGCAGTTCTCGCGCCACCGTACGTAAGGGTTTTGGGGAACGGGCAACCCGCTGATATCTTCAAGTCTTGACGGGTCTTCCGAAAACCTCTTGTTGGATATCGCATAGGGGTTTTGCGAGTAAAAGCCAAAGTCATCTTCAGCTTTTTTCCTGTTGCCGAATTTAAGGAGGCTTGCCAGTTTTTCCAGTTCGCATTCGGACCACGCGGGGGAGGGGGCCAGTTTTATTTTCAGTGAGTAGGCAATTGAGGATAGGAATGAAAACCGCATGCATTCGAGCGCATTCTTAAGAGAATCCTCGGCAACTTTGATCGGGTCCCCAATCTCGCCCCCGCGCAGGGTTTTTGCCTTATCCGAGAAATCGACGAATGCTTTGAGCGACTCGTTTGTCTTGAATGCTGTGAATATTGTTGCGGAAGCATGCTTCAGCGTGTCAAACGGGGCAGAGAGAAGGAGCATTATGTTGTCAAAATCCATACGACGTCTTTTCACCAGCCTATTGCCAACAAAGGAATATCCCTTTTGCATGCCAATGGAATAAACATATCTCTCGGTAAGCTGCGGGCAGAAATACATCCTTCCCCCGATCAGGTGCATGTACTTGCCTTGCGGCTTTGAGCCGAGCCTTAACTCCCGATAGACTTGCCAGAACTGGCCGCCCGGATCGAATAGGCGCTCAAAGAACTCGGCCTCCGAGGGCTTGGCTATCTCGAGCAGGTCTGAGTTCTCAGTCCTCTCAAGGATTGCCACACCATGCAAGCCTGAGGATTTCAGGGCTTCTTCTATTTCCGATTTGATTATATCTGTGACCATCTAGGAACATGAGCCGCTTAATGTGTAAGCGCCGCCCACAGCGATTTCTATTGGGCAGTAGACGCGATATTGGGAGAAGCCCTCGCCTGCAACACATTCAAGTTTTGGCCGGAATTCCTGAATGCCGCTAGCAGAAGAGACTATACATAATTCGCCTGAGCGCGGGGTGACAAAAAGTGTAGTGTAACTCGGTGCTGGAGGATTTGGCGGCGCAAGGTCTTGCTCCCCGTCCTCAACGCGCGCTGCCGCACTTTGGGAGGGTGATAACGACGGGGCACTTGGCCGGAGCTCTCCAGAAACATCTGTTTTCTGAGCAGATAATTGCTGGCTGTCTGGAAGAGCGGCTGCCGGCGCCTGGCCGACAATGGCCTGCTTTTGGAGCGAGAAGTAAGCGGATACAAAAGTCAAACCACCCACCAGGAGGGCAAATATCATTATTGAGATCAATGCGCGGGTTTTGTTCTCTGAAACCCTCATTTCCCGGTAAGAAGCTAAGAATGAGACTGCTAGGGAGATTATAATCGAAAGAGTGCTTGCAAGCAACAATTCAGTCAATGTGATAGGTGAGATCATTAACAGCGCGGCAAGGCTTGCTATCATGGCTATTATGAATTTTGATATCATGCCGAAGGCAAAGCCCAGTATCTCGGCCATGCTCTTCCCAAACATCCTCTTTGACGCAACACCCCTGACTGCGGCGTACATAAAGAGCGTAACGAGCATGTTCGCAACAAAAGTACTGATAGAAAGGGTCACCCAGTAGACCACCGGCGGCGCGATTACGACCATTTTATTTTGTTCCTACTGATTAAGCTATGTTTATGTTCCTACTGATTAAGCTATGTTTTCAAGAAGGAAATTGAAAAGCCCGTCGGCGGGGTCTTCTCCCGCACCACATGTGTAGGCAAATTGGACTTCGCCATTTTGCAAGACCAGGACATACCCGTATATAAAACCTTCCCTGCCGCAAAAATTCCCCTCGCGACCGGAAAAGCCCGGAAGCGCTGACGTTATGCCGGACATCTTGGCTTTGGGTATCACAAACATCCGCGAGTTTAGTATCTCCGTGTCTTCGGTGAACTGGGAGTTTATTGCCGTTCCGTCGGAGAATATGTGATAATCCTGTATTGGTTCGCCTTGCTTCCAGAAAACAAATTGTATAAACGGCTCCGGGGAGCCGGATGATGCGCCGTACAAACTTTCAGCTATCTGTTGCATTCGCTTTCCTTGGAGGTCATCCCTCGGGTAGTAGGCCTTCTTAAACCCGTTGAAGATGGCATATATGTGGTATTGCGGCGAATTGCTAAGGAAAAGCGTGTTAGTGTCAATCATCCTCGAGATCTCGCTTATGGCCTCGGCAGCCTTCGTTTGGTCAACTGCACGGAGCTCCATGTCAGTTCGCGTGCCGCCGTGCCGTATACTCCGGATGGCCATGCCATTTGAGGCTATGATATATTCTGTGAGGCAGACGTCTGCGGGGCATGAATCGTCCTCCAAGCTGACTTCTGCAAAGGAAAGATCCAACGTCGGTTCGGGGGGATTTTGTAAAGAACTTAGCGAAAACAGGGTTATTGCTAGAACCGCCAGTGCCAAAGCAGAAATCAATATTTTCTTGTCCACCTTAGAGTAATGAATAATCCAATAAAAAACGAATTACGCCATATTTATAAGGTCTTTCATTAATTACTTTGATGTTAGAAAAGAAGAGGATTCTTTACCATATCAGCACTGCAGTCTTGTTGATAGTGGTAATAGGGGGTTTCTTTGTGTTTTACCTCCCAAGGACCGGCCGCCCCTGCGTCATAGACAATTGCCACGGCCTTGACATATCCTGCGGGCCGGAAGCTCTTAATGCTTGCACCGAGATTTATGCCGTGGGCGATTCTTGCAGGCAATACGCCAGCTGCGAAAAGGTCAACGGTGAGTGCAGGCCGAAAGGAAACGATAGGTTTGAAAGCTGCAAGTCCTGCGTCGAACAATGCCAAGCGGACTTCAAGGATGACAGCCCGGGGCTTTTCCAGTGTGAAGAAAGCTGCGGCTCATACGGACAGGACTATTGGAGCGAGCGCTGCCCTGCCGAAGAGTATGGGATTTACAATGACAGCTTGGGCGTCAATGAGACAAACTTTTTTATATCCTGCGAACCGCTTAGGAACTGCAGCAGCAACATGGACTGTGATTATCTCGCCATTGGCAAGCTGCCCCCAAGATCCGGCGTGTGCCTGGGGGGGTCATGCAAGGCTTACTGCGGGAGCGGCATACTCCAGGAGTGTTGATTGATAGATACGACAATTGGGAGGGTATTGATTGAGGGATACAGCAATTGAAAGAGTGTTGATTGGGGCATATGACAACTGAAAAAGACCTTTTCACAGACCCTAAGGGCCATCGCATAAGCCACGCCTCGCCCAAACGCTACTATGAAGACCCGGAGATACGGGCGACTGCAGATTTCATAAAGCGTATGGGCTTTAAGCCGGGAAAAAGAAGGCCTGGTTTTGACCCGGCTCTATTAGTCTATGCCATAATAATAATCGTGATGGCCTACCTGCTTTTCATCGAGTTTGGATCGCCCAAAAAACCCACGGTAACAGTGACGCGGACTGTGACTGAGGTGCCGGTGATAGATGAGGGTGTGGAAATGGTGGCGGGCAAACAGCCTCCGGAATCGGTGGCCTTATCAATCTGGTGGAACGAGAGCCTGAAAACGTCATGCAGTGGTGTGGAAAGGTTCTACTCGGGCGCAGGCTTTACACAAGATTGGGATGGTATGATAAATAAATATAACTCCATTTATTGCAATTCCGGTGAAGAGGCCATCGGGATGCAGCCTCCTTCTGCGATGTTTGGCAATGTCAGCAATTATGACTGCGAGGATATGGCCCATGCGACCCGCTGCTTGGCCGACAAGTACGGCATCCAGTGCTCCTTTTGGATGAAGGAGAATGTCGGGCCGGTCGTGCCTGAGTCTGAGGGCCATCTAGGCGTCTGCTGCAAGACAAATGGTGACTGGAAGTGTATTTGAGTCTTGCTGCTAAGTGTATCTGAGTCTTGCTGCTAAGTGTATCTGAGTCTTGCTGCTAAGTGCATTCGAATCTTGCCGGCCGATCAAACGCTGTAACTGAATAAAGGGCCGTTAAAGGATTAAAAGGCTGTTTTTCTTTCCTGATTTCATAAAGTCCGTCTCATGTCATTAAGGGCATAACGGTGGTATGAAAAACATAATCATAAAGGGGGCAAGGGAGCACAACCTCAAGGACATATCAGTAGAGATGCCGAGGGACAAGTTCATAGTGATAACCGGGCTTTCCGGCTCAGGAAAATCGACTCTCGCCTTTGACACGCTATATGCGGAAGGCCAGCGGAGGTACGTCGAGTCCTTGTCTGCATATGCCCGCCAGTTCCTTGGGCTGATGAACAAGCCTGATGTGGATTCCATAGAGGGCCTCTCGCCGGCGATTTCCATAGAGCAAAAGACGACAAGCAAGAACCCGAGGAGTACTGCGGGGACTGTCACTGAGATCTATGATTACCTTAGACTGCTTTATGCACGAATCGGCGTGCCGTATTGCCCAAACCACAATATACGCATAGAGGCGCAGTCTCCGGAGAAGATCGCCGGGCGCATCTGGGAGGACTTCAAAGGTGATAAAGAAAACTCCAAAGGCAATGTCATGATTCTGTCTCCAGTCGTCCGCCAGAAGAAGGGGACTTATGAGAAGCTTCTTGAGGATCTGAACAAAGAGGGTTACTCGCGGGCGCGGGTGAACAAGAAAATCGTAAGGACAGACGAGAAGGTAAAGCTGGAGAGGTACGAGATGCATGACATAGACGTTGTCATCGACCGGCTTGATGTAAGCGACAAATCAAGGCTTGCTGAGGCTGTAGAGACCGCTCTTAAGAAATCCGAAGGGCTTGTCATCGCCCTTGACGACAAGAACCGCGAAAAACTGTATTCCTCGAAGATGGCCTGCCCCGTCTGCGGGATGACGTTTGAGGAGCTGCAGCCGAGGATGTTCTCGTTCAACAGCCCGTTCGGGGCGTGCGAGGAGTGCCATGGCCTCGGGATAAAGATGGACTTTGACCCGGACCTGATAATACCCGACAAGAACCTGTCGATAGCTGACGGGGCAATCGCGCTTTACAGGAATGTCATAGACAGCTGGAGAGGGCAGTACCTGGGATATTTTGCAAAGAAGTACGGCTTTAGCATAATGACGCCGGTAAAGAACCTGACGAAAAAGCAGTTTGATATCCTAATGTACGGGTCAGGCGAGAGGGTGAGGATAAAGCTCGGGATGAAGAACGGCGAGACTACGGTGTCGCAAAGCGGCGAGTGGGAAGGCTTAATACCGCAATCCGAACGGCTGTATAACCAAACAGAGTCGGAATACCGGAGAACAGAGCTCGAAAAGTTCATGAGGACGTCCCTTTGCCCCAAGTGCAAGGGAAAGAGGCTGAAGGATAAGATACTTGCGGTCAAGATTGCCGGCAAATCCATAATAGATGTGACCGACATGTCAATAAAGAGCTCTATAGAATTTTTTGAGAATTTGAAATTGACAGAAAAAGAGAAGGAGATCGCAAAGCAGATACTCAAGGAGCTGAGGGCGCGGCTTGGGTTCCTCGACCGTGTCGGGCTTAATTATATAACTCTCTCGAGGAATGCGAGCACTCTATCGGGAGGCGAAGCGCAGAGAATAAGGCTTGCCACGCAGATAGGCTCGAACTTAATGGGCGTCATGTATATTCTCGACGAGCCTTCGATCGGCCTGCACCAAAGGGACAACCAGAAACTCATAGATACACTGCACTGGCTGCGGGATATCGGCAATACGCTGATTGTAGTAGAGCATGACGAGGACACCATAAGGCGCGCAGACTGGGTGATAGACATGGGACCCGGGGCCGGCCTGGCCGGTGGTGAGGTCGTTGCTGAGGGGACCCCCGAAGAGATTGAGAAAAACCCAAAGTCATTGAC
>CAYSUP010000027.1:0-6946 GCA_964434205.1 uncultured archaeon
GGAATAAAAACCAGACTTTTCCACCGGTCTATAGCGAGCGCAGCGAGCGATGACCAGTGGTGTATTTCTTAGCCAAGATATTTGTCAGGTGTAGCGCGCGCCGCGCTGCCGCGCGGCCTTAAAGGGCGCTACGCAAGACCAAAATGTTACACAAATACAGCTCTAGCCTTGGCGCCATGAAGGCGCATGTGGCGTACAAGACAAAGTACTGCCACAGGATATTCAGGTTTCCGGAGATAAAAGCGCGCTGCCTCGAGATCTTCCTCGAGGTCAGCGCGCAGTACCAGTTCGCCATTGAGGAAATCGGCTTTGACGACGACCACGTCCACCTCGTCATAGACGTGGGCGTCCGCTACTCGGTCAGCGACGTGGCGAAGCTGCTCAAGGGCACAAGCGGCAGGAAGCTGCTCGCGGAGTTCCCGCAGCTCAAGAAGACCTGCTTCTGGGGCAGCGGGCTCTGGAGCCCGGCGATCTACTTCGACAGCGTGGGCGAGACGAGCGAGGACAGCATGCTGCACTACGTCAAGATGCAGGGATGCTCACGGGAGGTCAAGCGGAGCCCTGGGCAGCAGCCCCTATCAAGCTATGTTTAGCATGCCACCGGTCTGAGTGAGCGGAGCGAACGGAGACCGGTGGTTGTTGACACTCACTTACTCATCTTATAGCAATACGGCTCAATCTCCTCGATCTTAAACTTCTTTTTTAGGGCATCAATATCAACAACATTTGTCCGCCCGTCAAATATGAGCATCATCGCATGCCGGATCTTCGGCGGCATCTTCTCTTCGCCCGCTGTCTCGCTGCCTTCCCATATTATCGCATATCCACCGGGCTTAAGGACGCGGTGCATCTCTGAGACTGCCTTCATATACTCTGGTATGTGGTGCAGTACGTCAAACAGCACAATCCTATCAAAGGAGTTATCCTTATACTTCAAGTCAAGGACGCTGCAGAGTTCAAAGGTATCCCCGTGGCGTTTCTGGAGTTTGAGGATAAACTTCTTATTGATGTCTATTGCCTTTAGCTTTGCGCCGGCTCCAAGGAGCCTCTTGCTGAACTGCCCGGGCCCGCAGCCGACCTCAAGGACGCTAGTGTGTGAACCTATTCTCAAATGCCCTATCGTCCTTTTGAGGCGGTCCTCATACCAGTCGCCATGCCTGAGGGTTATAAGCACCCCGTATAACCTGTTGCTGGCATAAGTCAGGCATTTCCCTGAGAATCCGTAGAAGAAGGCAGCTATGGGAAAATAGAATATCCCAAAGAAGATGGCGGCCCAAAACAGGTTATTGTTTTTCTCCATGCGATGATCAAAACTATTCTCTAAACAAAACAGTCCTTTCAATTAAACGATAATGGTATAAAAACTACGGCAGGAACTCTTCCCTCTCCAGCTTTTCCGGCAGGTACTTCTTAGCGACAAATTCCAGCGACTTATTTGCAAGCGCCTGCTGCTCTATCCTGACTCCGCCCTTGAGCATCTTCTTAAGCTCGTTCTGCCAGTGGCGGTTCTTGAACCACGGGTACTCCATCTCTTCCTTGATCCTCTTGATGTCTAAATCTTTGAGCTTTTCCGTAACCTTCTCAAGGCCATATTTCTCGATATCAGTCATCGTCATGCCGATGAATTTGCAGTTGGGCGTGCCAAGGTTGGTGCTGAGATATGCAAGATTGATTGAACCCATCTTGATCACTGAATATATATAATAGCCGTACGGGTCTCCATCTGTAAAGACGATGACAGGCAGCTTTGCCTCCTCATTCAGCCGGTGTATCAGCCTACGCACACCGCGCGCAGCTTGTCCTTGCGTTGCCACGAGGATGGCATTATGCTTCTTTGCAAACTGTTCCTCGACCAGCCGCTCGTACATGGCCGCCGTCTCTATGACAAGAGCAAACTCGCCCTTGACCTCCTCAAACCCAAGTTCCTCAACGGTGGACGGGATCCCGTATCCTCCTCTGCCGAGTTTCGCGCAGTTGATGGTGTCGCCTGCATCAGTGATCTTGATATTGCCATACAAGTACCCCCGCCTGTCTGCAGTCAGGTTCATCTGCTCCCTGAGGACATCAAGAGTCCTCTCCAAATCCTCTATTATAGGGTCTGATTCCTCCTGGCCCTCAAAGGTGTTTTCCTTAGTTTTATCTATAGTGTGCTTCAGCTGGTAGTACAGTTCCCTGATAGATGCGTGCTTGTCAGCCTCAACCAGCTTTCTGCAGAGGTTCGCGATCATGACTGTCTGCATGAACTTCCTCGCATGCGCGATGTTCAAGAACGACCTCTTCATCTTCTTGTCTCCCAGTTGGAGCAAGAGGTTCTTCTCGTCGAAGTTGACATTGTTTATCCCCTTGGCCGACATTATGATGTGCGGGTTTTGGCCTTTCTCGACCTGCTCTTCTATCTCAAGGCCCAGCTTCCTAATCTTTGCGAGTATCTGCTCAGGTTTCATCTTTGTTAATTATTTTTTACTCATATCTTTTACACTACATATAATCCGATAATCCGCCCTTTTTCCCTTTCTTCGGCTTCTCCCCTTCCTCTTCGGTTTCCTCGTCCTCATCTTCGCCGGCAGCGACTGAACCGTTTTCTTCAGGTATGTCCTTGTCGTTGTCAGATGCGTCCATGGTCTCGCCGACATGGTCTTCGACGAGTTTCACCCACTTCGCCTCAATGTCCTTTTTGTCCCTCTTTAGCAGATCTGCAAGTGCTGGTGCGATCTCTGTTATGTACTTCAGCAGCGCGTTTCGCCTGGCAGTATGCTCCTGCAGCGAGCGCTTGTGCGAGTGGAAGCGATTGAACTTTCGGCCGACGTCCATCAGGGCGAACCTTATCTCCTGGACTATCTCGTCGATGTCGGCTACTGATTGCTTGCCTGCACCTGTGTAAGGTATGTGCGTCGAGATGAGGTTGATGAATATCGTGATAGGCAGCTGGTCCACGCCCTTCAACCCGTACCTGTTCCACTCCACGTCCTGGGCGGCTTTTGTCAGCGCGCAGCCCCCTGCATCAAACAGCAGTGGCGCCCTATTGGCAAACCTCATTATCTCCCATCGTTGTTCGCCTGTTGATAACTTCCTGCCAGCGTGGCCGCCGTACGCGATCCCCACTTCAACCTGAAAAGCATATCCGCCGCCATAGACTGTCGGCCTCCTTTCTATGACTGCCAAAAACTCGGGCGCAAGGATGCTCTGCATCGCCTTCTCAATATTTGGCTCGCCTATAGGCCTTAGACAATCGGTTGCAGGTGCGAGGAAGTCCATCTTCTTGAATGCCTTGACTATCTGTTCGGCTTCACCCCATCCGATTTTTTTCGGCGAGGTTTCTATATCGAAATCCACGTGCTTTCCTATCTCAGCTGCCTTTGCTGCGCTCATCCTTGAGAACTCGCTTTGGAGCATGCCCTTGACAGTCCGGTTGCCGCTCACCTTGGCCATCAAAACAAGGTCGTCTACAATGACGCCCTTTGGGTGCGGCGGGGCCTCTACAGGCTTTTTCGGCAGCTCGTCTGTAGTCCTCGGGAAGTGTATCTTTGCCCCCGACGGGTCGATATAGGTTATGTCTGCGTGCGGGTTTGCGAGCGCCGTCCTCCTTAGGTACTCATAAGGGCTCTGGTCCCCCTGCGACATCTGCACTTCCTTGAATTGGGCGATGTATTCGACCCCGGTCTCCTCAGGCTTCGGGGTTATCTGCTGCTGGTTGACTATATCCGCCTTGTTCTTCCTGATATCTATATTAAGCTCTATGTCCCAGGCCTCGTCCTTGGTGACTGTGATTATCTCGACCGGCTTTCCGGTAGTCATCTGGGAGTACATAGTCACTCCGGCGATGCCTATCCCCTGTTGGCCCCTCAGTTGTATGTTGCGGTGAAACTTCGTGCCAGCCAGCATCTTTCCAAAGACGTCGGATATGTGCTTTTTTGGGATTCCCGGGCCGTTGTCCTTCGAGCGGACCCAGACGGTATCTTCATCGGGCTGCTTCAGTTCTACAGTTATCGCCGGAAGGATGCCAGATTCCTCGCATGCGTCCAGGCTGTTTGTGACGGCCTCGTGGACTACCGTTGTCAGCGACTTTATCTTGCCGGAATAGCCGAGCATCTGCGCGTTCTTCCTGAAGAACTCGGCGATGCTATGCTCGCGCAAATCCCTGAATAGGTCTTCGGCCATCTTAGATTATGATTCCTGTTTACGGTTAACAGTCCACGGATAACTGGTTTAAACTCCACTCTGTCCCGGTTGGACCGTAAATTAAAGGCGCGGGTTATAAAAATCTGCCCCTGTTTTGAGCGGTGAGCAGTGGGTATGTGTTTAGCTCACCCGCCGCATAGCAGCGGCTTGAGAACCCTGTAGGGGTTCTCCCCGCGCTGCTTCCACGTCATCAGCATGCTCATGTTGATTGCGTGCACCTCAGCACCGCTCTCGTTCCTCAGCGTCCCGATTATCTTCCGCATCACGATGTTCTCGCGGAGCGCCCGCTCCGCGATATTGTTAGTCGGTTCGACGCCCGGGTGCAGGATGAACGTCAGCAGGCTGCAACGAAGAAAGGCGCATCATAAGTAGTGCCCTATTTGCTTAGGCTGCCTTCCTTTTCCCCCAATACATCACCGGCACTAAGACAATATTATGCAATAATGTCGACATAACTCCTATTAGCGCAGCAGTTGGCCCGAACACCTCCAGCCCCACTACCATGGCCAGCGTCCCGTTCCTAAAGCCGTTGGAAAAGCCTATGACGAGCTTCTCTTTTGGGGACAGGATACCAAGGACCGTAGACAGCCCCAAATATGCCCCCATCACGATTGCCAGCCAGCCAAGGCCCCATATCTGGCCGGCCGCTGCTGAGATGACCCCGAATATCACAAAGAAGATGCAGATGTTGCTCACCGGCCTTGCATTGTCCAGGAGCACTTTTGTAGCCTTCTTTGCATAGGTCCTCATTAGCTCAGCAGCTGCAAAAGGCAGTATTATCAGCTTCACGAGCGACAGGAACAAATTCAGCGGATTCATGTCAACAAGCGCCCCCGTCAGCAGCTTGACTATCACCGGTGCGACAAAAGGTGCCATAAGCGTGGTCACCGCGGTTATCATGAGCGTAAGTGCAGCGTTCTTCCCGAGGACCTTCATGTAGAAGGTGTTGGCCATCGCTGCCGGTATGGTCGAATAGAGGATCAATCCGACGGCCAGGTCCCTCTCAAGCAGCGGGGCCATCACAAATGCTATGAGCGGGCTTATTAAATATATTAATAGTATGGATATCCCAAGTTCCCTTTTCTGTTTTTTTATGACCTTCCCTATCTCAGAAAGGCCTATCCCAAGGCTGGTCAGGAACATGACTACCAAAAGGAAATAGATAGCGTAGTCGGCCATCCAAGGCTGGGGCGCGGCTAAGGCAAGAACTATCCCGAGAAGAATGAAGAGCCAGAGCTCCTCTGCAAGGAAGCTCCGTAGTTTCATAGAAACCTTCGATAGTTTGGTTTACTTCCCTTTGACAACCGTCAGGGTGCCGAACTTGCCGGCGGTGAGCTGCAGGTTGTTCTGCCACTCAGAGACGTAGCCGTTGGCGATTTTCACCTTGTCGCCGGCTTTTATCTGGTCGCACTGGTCGTTCCAGAGCGAGAGGTCCACCTGGCCCGTGTCGTCCTTTACCTTGGCAGTCGCTACTTTGCCTTCCCTTCCGTACTTGTTGAACTCGCGCGGCTCACTGACCGACACGACTTCAACTTCTATCTCAACATTGCCCATTCGTGCTTTGAGTTCTTTTACTTTTACCATTTTTACCGTGATTTTATTCTCTTCTAGATTTTGAAGCCGGCTTATTTCCAGTTCTCTCTTTAAAAATGTTCCGTTGTCCAAAAACGTTTTTCTTCACCCGAAAGCAAACAAATCCATGGAAGTCCAATTCTCAGGCATGGAGCTCGACAGCGATCAAAAGAGCATATTGAACGGTTATAGCGACAAGTTCTGCAAGGGCTGTGATGTCAAGGCCCTGCACATAAACCTGAAAGGCCACAAGAAAGCTGGTGGCCGCATGAGTTATACTACACAGCTGCGTGCTGAAATAAGGGGCAAGGGCAAGAAGACTGTTGAAAAGACGGCAGAAGATACTGACTGGGATTTCAATATATCTGTCAAAAACGCATTCTTCAGGCTCCAAAAAGAGATAAAAGTAAGGAAGAAGGGCTTTTTTAGACGCATTTGGGCAAGAAAAGGGGACACACTTTAACCCCGTGTTGCCGCTATACGGCCACTTGTTCGAAATAGGCTTCAAATTCCTGCGCCACCCTGCCATTGTTTATTATAACGTTAGCTTCGTGGTTCTTGTCTATGGCATAGTGTGACCAGTTTGTCGACCCGACGACAACTACCCCCCCGTCCACTATTATCAGCTTGTCGTGCGTCGAGCCATCTATCTTTATCATCTTCACCTTCACATTGTTGTTTCTCAGGTAGTTGAAGGTCTTCTCATTGCCTTCCGGCCAGCTGTCCATGACGACTTCAACATCAACACCCCTGTTGCGCGCCGCTACCAATTCGCTTATAAGCGAGTTGACAGTACTGTCCTTGTAGTCCGGGCCGGTCTGATAATTGGCAGAGAACATGATGACATGTATGCTCTCCCTTGCGCCCGACAAAACGGCCGACACGCTCGGATAATAATCACGGTCCGTAACGATATCGATGGCCCCCTCGGGCAGGACAATCGGGCTGAAGAGGTAATACATCACTTCAGCCGCAACTATGCCGACCAGAAAACCGATACAAAGGAGCAGGAGCGGATTTTGTTTGAAATCCACAGTCAATTAAACTGTTTACAGTAAATTAAACTGTTTACGGTAAATTAAACTGTTTAAGAAGTAATAGTCGGATTAGAAGAAAATTATACCCGCAAGATAACTGTTGTAGGTGATTGGGTAGATTTCGGACCAGTTTTTATTCAAAACATGAATAAGTAACT
>CAYSUP010000028.1:0-6941 GCA_964434205.1 uncultured archaeon
ACACACAAGCGTATAGTATACGCAAAAAATAATACGCAATAAAATAATACGCGATAAATAACGCACAATAAATAATACGCAATAAATAATACACAAAAATATTACACAAAACCAATGGCCGACATATGCGTAAACTGCGTGAGGGAGACCTGTCCGATACCCCTAATAGAGATGAGAAAAGCTGTAAATGCAGCAAAGAAGGGCCAAATAGTCGAAGTTACCGGCACACACCCTGCGTCAAAAAAAGAGATACCGATGGCTGTTGAGGCGATGGGGCTTAAACTCATAAGCGTTGATGAGAAAGACGGTGTTTGGAAGATAAGAATCCAGAAATAACGGCAACAAAAGAGCACAATAATAAAATGGCAAAGGCAACAATCATCTTGCATTCTGGCGACTACGATAAGGTCTACAGCGCGCTCATAATAGGCAACGGCGCGCTTTCTATGGGCATGGACTGCTCCATATATTTCACTTTTTGGGGATTGCAGAGGCTCAAGCCCGGCTGCCTTGGCAAGGGTCCTCTCTCAAAGATGCACATGTTCGGCCTTGGCAAGTGGTTCATGAAAAGGAAGATGAAGCAGGCCAATGTGGCTTCACTTGAGAGGCTTATGAAGGACTACAAGGAGCTCGGCGGGAAGATAATCGCGTGTGACATGACGATGGAGGTCATGGGCATCAAGAAAGAAGACCTGGACCAGTCGTTGATAACCGAGTGCGGCGCTGTCGGGACTTACATAAAGGAGGCCCGAGGGTCGGACATCACGCTGTTTATATAACTCACAGTAATAATATTCCAACAGTATTATTTAACCCGGAAAAGCAATCCAACCTGAAATGGAAACCGTCAAAGGCTGCCCCAAGTTTCTCAGGAACGGGCCGTGCGGAGGATACAAAAACGGCTGCTGCGAAGTTTATACTAATCAAAAGTGTCTATTTGTGGCAATCTGGGAAAAAAGCCCTAAGGGCTTAAGAAAAGAGGTTTAGGGGGGAATATGACATTCGCTGAAAAGCTTGGCAAGGAATTTGTAGTGACGGGCGAGATAGAGCCGGGCAATGCAGTATCAGACTCCTTTTTGAAGAAAGCCAATCAGTTCAAAAAGTACACGCAGACCCTCAACGTAATAGACTCGCCGCTCGGCGAACCGCAGCTTTCCTCACTGGCTGCGTCAGTTGTGCTTAAGCAAAACGGGTTTGAGCCGATTCTTCAAATGTGTGCGCGCGACAGGAACAGGACAGCAATAATCAATGATCTCCTTGGTGCAAAGCTGCTAGGCATAAATAATGTGCTTGCCCTCAGTGGCGACTACCCCCTGGCCAGCAAACCAGTGTATGAATACGACTCCGTGAGGCTACTTAAGCTGATTAAAGAAGTGATGCCCCAAAAGTATAAGGGATTTAATGTCACTGTCGGAGCTGCTTACAATCAAATGGCCAAACCGGCAGGTCCCGAGCTCATAAAGTTGGAAAAGAAGCTCAAATACGCAGATTTCATCCAGACCCAGATGGTCTTTGATTTCGACCAGTTGGATAATCCAGTTGCCAGGAAGAACAAGAAGAAGATACTTGTAGGGGTCTTACCTTTACTTCCTGACATGGCTGGCTATTTCAACAAGAACATTCCTGGCATAGATGTACCAGAGAACATAGCGAAGTCAATAAAGTCAGCAGATGACGGCATCAGGCTTGCGAACAAAATAGCAAGACAGGCAAAGTCAGAGGGGTTTGCCGGAGTCCACCTGATGGTCTTTAAAGTTGAGAATCGGATTGGTGATATCCTAAAGGGTGTAATATAACCCCTATTTTGTCAATTCCCTTGCCAGCATGAATGCATCGTTGTAATCAAAAAATCGGGTCTCTTCAAGTGCCTTTTTTAGAATCCTCTTTTCCACGAGGTTTTTCAGGTCGCCTATTGCGCATGCCCCAAGCGCCTTTGCGCCGTTTAAGGTTTCCCCATCCATATCCAGCTTTATATCTTCTATACCATATGGCTGGACGGCGTTGATATCGGCAATTATCCCAGGTTTGAGCTTCTTTAAGCTCTCGGAGTCAAGCAACTGCGCCCCTATCGCTCCCGTAGCTAAAATTATTGAGGCATCTTTG
Source organism: uncultured archaeon (assembly GCA_964434205.1). Classification (GTDB taxonomy): domain Archaea; phylum Altiarchaeota; class Altiarchaeia; order JAFGQM01; family JAFGQM01; genus JBFYKJ01. Next base: position 2,104 of record CAYSUP010000028.1, read on the forward strand.
CAGGATTCACATCTCTCGTTTGTCAAGTTGCCCTGGGCCCCTTTTACCTTTCCGCGCACCTCGTCAGAAAGCTTGCTTGCGACCTTTGCAGCCTTGTCTTTGCTCCTTGAGGTTATTGTGACATGAGCCCCTAAGTTCCTCAGGAGGATTGCAGATATCTGGCCGACGGGGCCGGTGCCTGCAAGTATAGTCACACTCTTCCCGCGAATTCCGTTAGCCCCCCCTGCGAGTTTCTCGATTTTTGCTATTGTGGCCGCGGCCGTAGTACAGGCTCCGCTTGGATCCAGGACGACTGACATCTGGAACGGCGGGCGCAGCATCCTCTTTAACTTTTGGAATATCCTTTCAGAAGCATCCAGATCACCGCCGACCATTATGACGGTGTTCTTTAAGCCTTCCTTGTCGCGCGCAAATATGCTGTTGTTTATGATATACTCGACGTTTTCTTCGGTGACTCCCGCATATGGAAGGACAATGTCATAATCGGCATCTAGGGCCAAAAGCAGGTCAAATGGGTTTGCAACCTTGTTTGTGTCAAAGTAGAAGAATACTTTTTTGACCATCCTTCATTACCCCCTTATGGGTGATTATTACTCAACATGAGTCCTATAAAGGTCCGTGTCCTCACCCAGAAGCTCCAAGAATTCCCTTGAAGAGCGCTCTATATCCTTAGACTGGGTGATATACCTGCCGACTATCAATATGTCAGCGCCGTTTATTAGCGCCTGCTTTGCAGTCTTCGGGTTTATCCCGCCGGCCACCGCAAACAAGATCTTGCTCGATATCTCGGACTTTATCTCCTTGATGAGCTTCCAGCGCGCATCCTCAGCCTGGTTCTCCTTGCCAGCACCGGCGTCCACATTCCTGTGGAGTATGACGACATCGGGGGTACCGCCTTTCAGGCCTTTGAGAACTGCCTTTGGGTCAGCAACGTTCATCATATCGACATAAGCATAAATCCCCATGCGATGCGCCTCATAGATAACGCTATCGACCGTCTCGACAGCCGCAAGGCCTGAGACTACTACTGCATCAGCGCCCTGGTTATACGCTTGGTCGACCTCGACCTTACCGACGTCAAGGGTCTTTAAATCGGCTATCAAAAACATGCTTGAGCGCATCTTCCTGATTTCCTTAAGGCCCCTTACGCCAAACTCTTTGATGAACGGGGTTCCCGCTTCAAAGATAACCATGTCATTATGCGGCACCTCATCAAGTACCCTCTTAATGCCATCCATGCTTGTTATATCAAGTGCGATTTGCAAGTATGGCGGCCTCCATAACCTTTCCATCTTTATGCCCGCTATAGCATGAGTAGACCGGTCCTTCTCATAGTTTATCTTCTTTAAGTCCGGATAGCCGGTGAGCGCCCTTTGCAGAGACAGCTTTGTAGCCGAATAGTTATACCTGTAAATCTTATCATAATCCTGGGCCTCAGGGTGTATGAAAACAGAGGCCAAGACAACATAGTTCTCGACATAAGCTTCGGGTATTGTCCCATCCTGCACTGAATCAGCGACCGCCTTTGCCACAGCCGCTTGCGCCGGGCCGAATATCTTGCCAGCATCATCCAGATTCTTTACAGTGACTTTTGGAATTATGAGGGTTGCCGGCTTTGTAATGAGATTTGGCCTTATGACTGCAAGAAGAGGCGTGTGGCCCTGCGAAAGCTGGGTAAGGCCGCCCAGGAAAGCCTGGCCGACCGGCCCGCTTTTCTTTCCTATCGTCAAGTCGATGTGCGCTACTTCGTTGCCTTCACCTATGAGGGCTTCCCCGATCATAAAGTCTTTTTCTTCAGCCATTTCGTGGTCTCCAGTTATATGATCCTAAATCCTGCTATATACGCTTAAACCCTGTTATATATGCTTAAATTATATGCTTAAATCCCACCACATAATCTCAAGTCCGCAGTTGCCGGTATCAAATCCTCTTTGACAGCTTTACAGCAGCCTCAACAGACCTTTTTGCATAATCGTCTATCCTCTCCATAGCCTGCGCGCGCGTTTGGCCCGGCCCGCTTACTCCGAGCCCGACCGGCTTATTGTACTCAAGCGAGAGGTCCATGAGCTTTCTTGCAAGCTGGTTGCCGATTAATTCGTCATGCTTTGTGTCGCCCTGTATTATCACCCCGAGAGTGACCACAGCATCGATGTTTTTCTTTGCAAGCAGTTTTTTGACCAGTATTGGCATGTCAAATGAGCCCGGGGCTTTTATCACCTCAACAACGTTTGCCCCGAGGAACTTGGCGTGCTCTTCTGCGCGCTCCAGCATCTTACTGGATATGTCATAGTTGAATTCAGCAACTACTATGCCTAGATTGACCATTTTTACCGATTTTTATTTTAATTAGCGTGAGGCAAGAAGTTCCTGCCTATGGCAGGACTAATTTTAGAAATCACGTATATTTAGTTTTTGTTTTAATTAAAATAAACTCGCAGCCCCTTCCGGAACCCGACCGTCAAAATTGCTGTTTTGACTCACGTGAGCTCTTTGACCATATAGTGTGTTGCTCCCAGTATCACCAGCCCGACAATTATGGATAAAATGAAATCCAGTTCGGGATTATCCGGCAAAAAATGCGCCCCGATCTGGTCCCTTAAGCCCCATACTCCGCGCCAGACCTCGACAACGGCAACTACAATCAAGATTGCGAATACTGCCTGATGTTTTGACCTCAGATTACAAAACTCCCGTATCATCCTATCCTCCCTACATCGCTGCGGCCCTGCCTGATTCCCATGGCCGCCCTTTTCTTAAGGTTTTCCGGATTAAAAATCAGATCCATTGCGTTTCTTGCGTGTTTTACCGCCCTGTTTTTGCAAACCTCTGTTAAGTCAGCTTCATTTCTGCCCTCATCCTCGTACACAAATACCTCCACTATGTGCTTGTTTGCGAGCAATTGCGCGTGTATTATCCCCTGCGAAGCCTCATGCGCACATTGCTTGTCTATGACCTCCTTTCCCGGCATCCCAAATGCCATCACAATATCGCACCCTTCATCTAAGAGCTTCTTGCAGGCCACAGGCAAATCCTTTATGCCCGGCACAGTCCTTTGGATTATTTTTACATCCGTTCGCACGCCTTCAATCTCTTTCTTCGCATAGGACGCCATGTCCACACGCGCGAAAGTAGTGTCCACAAGACCGATAGTTTTGGCCATAGGAATAGCATTATTTTTGCTTAAGAAGATTAAAAACAGATTTGAAATAAATATTACCGGGGATAATCTCAATCCTTTATGTGCCCAAGCTTATCCTTTTTCGTGTCCAAATACTTCTTGTTCATTTTGTTCGCTTTTACATGTATTGGCACTCTTTCTGTGACTTTGAGGCCGTAGCCCTCCAATCCTATTATCTTCCTTGGGTTGTTTGTCATCAGCCTTATTGTAGTCAGACCCAAATCCATTAATATCTGCGCGCCGACACCATAGTCGCGAAGGTCATCGCCAAAGCCCAGGGCGAGGTTTGCCTCGACAGTGTCAAGCCCTTTGTCTTGCAGGGCATAAGCCCTTATCTTGTTCCTCAACCCGATGCCCCTGCCCTCCTGTCGCAGGTATAATAATACGCCCAAGCCTTCTTTCTCAATCCGCTTAAGAGCGATATGCAGCTGGTTGCCACAGTCACACCGCAGCGAGCCTAGCAGATCGCCGGTGAAGCATTCCGAATGCACTCGCACAAGCACGTTCTTTTTTCCCCTTACGTTGCCCCTAACGATTGCCACATGATCCTGGTCATCGACTACGGACCTGTACATCATAATCCTAAAGTGCCCGTATTTCGTCGGGAGATCGGCCTCGGCAGTCTTCTCAACAAGGGGCTCTTTGTCTCGCCCTATGTATGTCTTCTCGTTCTTTACCCTATACCCTATCAAGTCCTTTATCGTCATTACCTTCAGCTTATGTTGCTTAGCAAAGATTTCAAGCTGCGGCAGCCTGGCCATCGTGCCGTCCTCATTGATTATCTCGCAGATGACGCCTGCAGGGTACAATCCAGCCAGCCTGGCCAGGTCCACAGACGCTTCCGTGTGGCCGGCTCTTGTCAAAACGCCACCCTCTCTTGCGCGCAGCGGGAATATATGGCCTGGCCTTCCAAAGTCCTGCGGCTTTGACTTTTTGTCGATGAACCTCTTTATTGTAAGCGCGCGGTCATGGGCAGAGATGCCAGTAGTCGTGCCCTCTTTGGCATCAATGGAAACCGTGAATGCAGTCTCCTTCTTGTCCGTGTTGTCCTTGACCATCGGGCCGATGCCGAGCTCATCAAGACGTTTGCCTGTTGCAGCAAGGCAGACCAGGCCGCGGCCGTGCTTTATCATGAAATTGATCGAGTCGGCCGTGGCTTTTTCGGCGGCAACGACAAGGTCCCCCTCGTTCTCCCTGTTCTCATCGTCGACTACGATTATCGGCCTACCTGCTTTGACGTCCTCAATCGCTTCGTCAATGGTGTTCATATTTTACTTATACTAAATTTACTTATACTCAATTACTTATACTCAATTTACTCATACTCAAGTTACTTGTGCTCATGTTTTACTTTTTCACATAACCACTGATCAAAATATCCTTGCCCACTAGCAAGGCTTCAACCCGCTCTAATTGAATCGCATCCTTTATATCCTTTTTTCCGTCGCCTTTAGCCCCACCCCCACCAATCGTCTTTGGAGAGATAAAGAGCATCACCTTGTCGACAATGCCGGCCTCGGCGGCCGACCATATCAGTTTTCCGCCGCCCTCGAGCATCACAGATGTTATCTCCAACTCGCCCAGCTTTTTCATAAGCTCTTTTAAGTCGGCCCCCTCTTTTGTTTTTTTCAGAATAATAAATTCAATACCTTTCCTCTTC
>CAYSUP010000029.1:0-6846 GCA_964434205.1 uncultured archaeon
GACTCAAGACTCAGGACTGAAGACTGCGCGATTGCGCTAAGTTCACGCGCATGATATCAAGCGTTTTTATACTTTGCCCAATTATATGTCCCCGGCCCATCTCGATTGTTTTTATTCTCTTACCAATCGATTGTTTTTATTCTCTTATCAATAGTATTATCGCCTAAACACTTCGTGGAGGAAGCCCGTAGAATGACAGTGATCACGCCTAGGATAGCCCGCAGGTATTTAAGAGACATAGAGGAGCCTCACTTGCAGTTCAGGACTAGGGATGGCCACGTATTGAAAAACCTTATAGATCTCGCGCACTATCTAAAAGTCTGCGACGCCGAGGCGTTCAGGCATCACGTCGGAAAGACGCACAACCACCTGTCCAGCTGGGTCCATCATACCATAACTGATTGTGATCTGGCGCAGGAGATGTCCCTTGTACTTGAAAAGAACCCTATGAGGATAATAGTGATGAAAAGGGTGAATGTGCTGGTCCACCATGCTACCAGAAATCCGAGCGGCCCGGAGAAAGCAAGGATGATACTTGAAAGTGCGCAGCTCCGCGAAGAGGTCTTTGTTGCAAACGACGGCCGGACGATCCGGGACATATGGGAGTTGAAAGAAACACTTAAGGCTTCTTCAGATCACCTTTTCTCTTACCATTGTGCGGGCATCAGGAACGACTTTGCCGAGTGGGTGGCTGAAGTTCTCATGGACTATGAGCTTGCCAGGCACATGACAAAGGCACATGACCAAAGGGAGATGGCGCAGATAGTGGAGGCGCGGATATCAGAACTTGAGGCTTTCAGGGCCCACAAGCCCCGCGCCCCGACTCTCTCCGAGCACATAAATCTTATTCGGGGGGAGCATCCCGCAAGGCGCCCAGTGACTATTTAAGCAAGAGTTGATAATTAGTTTGTGGAAAAAACCAGCTTCTCCTCCTCAGAAGACCGAGAGTGGCTTATCACAAACGGCCTTGGTGGCTATGCCTCTTCGACTTTGACAGGCCTTAATACGCGCAAATACCATGGCCTGCTTGTAGCCGCATTCTCGCCCGAGGACAGAAGGGTCTTTCTTTCGAAAATAGATGAAGAGATAGTAATAGGCGATAACAAGTATCCCCTCTTTACAAACCAGTATAATGAGATAATAGCGCCCGAGGGATTCAAATACCAAAAGGGATTTTTTCTAAACCCAAACCCGCTTTTCACATACGAGGTCCCGGGTGTACGAGTCGCTAAAAAGGTTTTCATGCCGCATGGCGACAATGCGGTTATAGTGGAGTATGACGTTAAGTTAGCGCCCGGAGCCAAGATCCTATTTACAGCCAATTTTTTGACTACAAGCAGGGACCATAACTGGGTTTTGCAAAATCCCTGGTGGGACTTTACTTTCAAGTGCGATGATATCGCGACTCTTATGCCGGGGCATGAAAAGCCGCCTTTGATCTGCATAGGCTCTACGGCAGGTTCAATAACGCATCCAAACTATGGCGATAACCGCTTGCATTCTTTATTTTATAGAAAAGAGTCGGAGCGCGGGTATCCTGCAACTGATGATCTGTTCATAGGCGCCCGCTTAGAGGCGAAAATCGTCAAAAGCCAGAAGTTTTATGTGGTGTGCTCAGCAGACTTCTCTGAAAGAAAGGCAAGAGAGACTTGTGAGAAGATAATGAAAGCACCCCTGATATACGAAGAAAAAGAGAACGGCAGGAAAGCCGACCTTGTGAAGCGCTTTTGCAAGTTAAATGGCCTTAGGGCATCAGACCCCGTTGCTGGCCTTGTAGCATCTTCCGATGATTTCATAATCCGGAAAAAGGGCGGGACAGCAATTATCGCCGGATACCCATGGTTTGGCGAATGGGGGCGCGACTCGCTTATCAGCCTGCCTGGCCTTTGCCTTACGACCGGCAGGAAAAAGGAGGCACAAGAGATCTTATTGGGAATGCTTAAGGAGTCTGAGAATGGCATGGTGCCTAATAATTTCTCAAATGGCAAGGGCCTTAATTCCCTTGATGCCTCCCTATGGCTTATCTGGTCTGTCTGGAAGTATCTTGCATATACGAAAGATCTCGAATTTGTGCAAAAGAGGCTCTGGATCGGCATCAAAAAACTGATGAAGTCATATTCCTCACTTCTTGATTCGGATTTTTTGATAAATACGGTTTCACAAACACCGATGACGTGGATGGATGCTATTGTTGACGGAAATCCTGTCACTTTGCGGAAGGGAAAGGCAGTCGAGATACAGGCGCTTTGGTACAACGCGCTCATGGTCTGTTCGCAATTAGCAGAGCGCTTTGGCGAAAAGCCCGGGCCTTACCGCAAACTGGCCATCGAGTGCAGCACATCCTTCCGAGACAAGTTCCTGAACCACGAGAATGGTTACTTGCATGATGTCGTGGACGGCAATGACGATTATGCGGCTATCAGGCCAAATGCACTCTTTGCGATCTCCTTGGATTTTCCGATACTCGATGAGCATCTGTGGAAAAGGGTTGTTGACTTGGCTGAACAGGAGCTAGTTACGCCATATGGGATAAGGACGCTTGCGCAGACAGATCCTGAATATCGCGGTTCTGCGCAGGGAAACTCGACTGAGCGGGATTTGGCTTACCATCAGGGCGATGCATGGCCTTGGCTGTTGGGGGCGTTCATAGACTCATACGTAAAGGTTTACCCAAATAGGGGGATAGGCCATTTCATCAAGCCGCTTGTCGAAGGCCATAACAGGCTAGCGATGGGCAAGGTGCCCGAGGTATATGACGGCAGCAGGCCGCATAGGCCGGAGGGATGCATAAGCCAGGCATGGAGCACGGCTGAGCTGATGAGAATACTGGCGGAGCATCAGGATAAACTATAACTCCGGTAAAAATATAACGCCCTTAAGAATCCAAACATAAGCATTCAAACATAAGAAAACATAAGAATTCAAACATAAGAGTTCAAACCTAAGCGCTTTTTCTTTCCCTAAACGTAGTTATATCCTTCTGGAGGAATGGACGCAATAGTATTTGAGGTTTCTAATGAGGCCGCACACAAGGTAGGCGGCATCTACGCAGTTTTGGCGTCAAAAGCCCCGCAGATGCGCAAGAACTTCAAGGGTTATTATGCCATAGGCCAATATGACCCAAAAAGCGTCTCAAACGATTTTGAGCAGATAGCCGACCACCCGTTTCATACTGTTTTCAACCAGCTCGGCGAGCAGGGCATAAAGTGCGTCTATGGGAGATGGGTCAATGCCAACAAGGTAAATTGCATACTTGTGGACCCTACCGGCATCAGAAGCCAGCTAAATGACATCAAGACAAAGATGTGGGACTCGTATCGTGTCGATTCCCTCTTTTCCGGCGACCTTTTCAATGAGATGGTGATCTGGGGGAAGGCAGTAGGCATGCTCCTTGAAAAGCTCATGGCAACTGACAAATTCAGGAACGAAGCCGTAGTCTGCCAGTTCCATGAGTGGCTGAGTGGTGCTGCATTACTTCATATGAGGTCTTCCAAGAGCAATGCAGCCCTTGTTTTCACAACGCACGCAACAACGATGGGCCGGACGATGGCTGAGCGCGGCGAAGACCTTGTCAATGAAGTGAAGAAGGGCATTACTGAGGCTAAAACCGTAAGTCCCGAAAAAGTGAAGGAGTACAATGTGCAGGCTATCCATTCGATGGAAGTCGCATGCGCACAAAACGCGGATGTTTTCACCGCAGTCAGCGGGGTTGTCGGCGAGGAAGCAAAGTATATCCTGGGGAAATACCCGGATGTCCTTACGCTCAACGGCCTTGCAATAGACACTTACCCGTCGATGGAGGAGCTTAGCATCTCCCACAAGCAGTTCTGGAGGCGGATAAAGCACTTTGTTTTGGCATACTTCTCACCATACTACAACTTCGACATAGACAACTGCCTTTATTTCTTCACTGCCGGGAGGTATGAGTTCCACAACAAGGGATATGACATGCTCATCGATGCGCTTGGCCAGCTGAATGAGCGACTGAAAAAAGAAAACTCCCAGAAGACTGCCGTTGTCTTCTTTTGGGTCCCTCGCAAGACAAGAGGCGAAAACCCCGAGGTCCTTGACAATCTGTCGCTCTTCGATTCTGTGGAAGATGAAGTCATGGACAACCTCGATAAGATCCGCGAGAGCATAATAGAGTCCGTGTGCAAGGGGAAATTGCCGACAAAAGCCAAGGTCTTTGACGAGCAATTCCTTTTTGACCTAAAGCAGATGATAACAAAAATACGCACGAAGCGCGGCAAAAACACGCCGGTATGCGCATTGGAGCTTGAAGACGGGAACGATGCTATAATGAGGCTCTTAGCGGAGAAGGGACTTGACAACAAGGAAGACGACCGGGTCAAGGTGGTATACTACCCCGTTTATCTCTCACCTGCCGACGGGCTCATAGGCGTCAACTACAACGAAGCAATAATGGGCTGCCACTTGGGCCTATTCCCCTCTTATTACGAACCCTGGGGGTACACGCCGATTGAAACTGCTGCTTTAGCAGTCCCTTCCGTGACAAGCGACCTTGCAGGTTTCGGCGAGTTCATAAAAAAATACACAAAGGGCGAACGCCCGGCGATATATGTCCTTGACCGGAAGTCCAAAGGCGATAAGGTTGCAACAGAAGAACTTGTAGATTACATGCATTTCATACTGAACACCACAAAGAAAGAGAGGGTCAACAAAAAGATCGAGGCAAAGCGGTTATCCGAACTGGCCGATTGGCAGAGTCTGATAAAGAACTACCTCTCAGCTTATGAGCTTGCTCTAAAAAACAAATCAAAGAGGCTTCAAAATGGCTAAGGAAAAGGCTCGGACAAAAGGCATCTTCGATGAGTCTGTGTCACCAAAGACCGCTCGCAGATACCTGCGCACTATAAACGACGAGAGCAAGTTTTTCAGGGCTCGCGACGGCAGGGTCTTGCGCAACCTATGGGACCTATACGCTTTCCTTAGGTCCTCAGATGATGAATCCTTCAGGCATCATGTAGACGGGACGCGAAACGATTATGCCAATTGGGTCAGGGATGTTATAATGGATGAGGACTTGGCAAGCTATATGGACTGCTGCCTCGCCCGGACTGCTATGGCCAACCGCCTTTTGGGGCGGATCAACTTCCTTGTTTCAGTAAGCTCCAGCAAGCTTGCAGGACCGGGAAAGGCAAGTGTCATATTAGAAGAAGCAAAGGCCCCCGAAGAGCTCTTCATAGCAAGCGACGGCAGGGTGATAAGAAACCTTTGGGAACTCCTTGACTTTGTAAAAAGCGCAAAGGAGGACTCATTCAAGCATCACGTCAACGAGCTTCGGAACGACATTGCTACATGGGTCGAAGAGATAGTCCTTGATGACGACCTATCCCGAAGAATAAGGGATGCTGCGAACCGGGCGGAGATGCACAAGCTGATAGAGTCAAGGCTAAAAGAGCTTGAGAAAAAGGTGATAGATGAAAGGAAAAAGAACCCGTCATATCACATACGGTCAGTCAGCATGGTTAAGTCGATTTAGACAGTCGTTAAACTTCGAACATATAATTGCCTATCTGGGCTTTAGCTTTCTTTTCTTTGTTTTTCCGTTTGGCCGAATCGTCTTTATTCTGCGCCGAGTTTTTTGCCTGACTGGCTTTTTTGTCAATTGGTCTTTCAGCACTTTTCCAGACTTTATCCCGGAGTGTTTTTCCTTGAAATCCGAGAGTATGTTCATGAAATTTGTGTACGCGTCATAAGGCGTCTCGTAATCGTTGAAATATTTATGTATGTCGCCATCGGCAAACCACTTGGTGCACATATAATAGAAATGGTCTGACGTCTGGAGCTTTCTCCAAGTCTCAAGAAGGGCGTCATCTCCCAAGGACTTCACTTCGCTTTCAAGGCATTTGAGGCTTTCAAAGGCGTTTCTCTGCATGTCGTTCCCCAGCCAGGCAGTAAGGTCGCGGTCTACATCAGCCCATGAGGAAACATAGGGAACATCTATGACGCCAACCGGTTCATATCTCTCGACAGCCTCCTTTGTTGTGACAAAGTCAAGGTTCTTGTGTTTGAATATCTCGTTTGGCAAGTGGTCGAGGAAATTGAATATCCCCGTCTCCGGCCACTGGTGTTCGCCGAACGTCTCATAGTCCATGAAGAGGTTTATGACTTGGCCGTCGTTCCTTGAAAGCCATTGCGCATATTTATCAGCAGTCAGCGGGAACTCGCTCCACGTGGGTGTTGAGAAGCGGAATGAGATGTCGTCACTGAGCCTGTAATTCCTCATAAGCAGCTTGATTTTCTCGCAGCCCTGCGGGCGGTAGACGTAATTGGGGCTTCTCCAGCCAAGGTAGCTGTGCCAGCCCTCGGCAAGTATGCCCTTATAACCGAGGTCTTCCACGACGCGGGCTATGTCGTTTCCGTACATGGCCTCAGTGTTCCTGAAAACCGACGGTTTATAACCAAAGTGCTCGTAGATGAGGTCCCGATGCCTCTTTATCTGCTCCTTGAACTCGTCGTGGGAGATCAGATAAGCAAGCGAATGATAGTAGGTCTCATCCAGTATGTCAACGCAGCCAGTGTCAACAAGCCCCCTGAAGCTGTCTATGACTTTTGGGTCGTACTTCAGGCATTGCTCTATGAACGTCCCAGTTATGCTGTAAGACGCCTTGAAGGCCCCCCCATGCCGCTCTATGAGTTTTTTTATTGCCGCGTTTGTAGGGTAGTAGCATTTGCGCGCCACGCGCTCGAAGATCTCCCGGTTTCTTGCTTCGTTGAAGTAAGGCTTATCAGTGCCTATGTCAAAGAACGTGTATTTGTTCAGCCGGTGAGGCTGGTGAACCTGGAAATACATGCAAATGGATGTCATCTTATATCTTATAT
>CAYSUP010000030.1:0-6810 GCA_964434205.1 uncultured archaeon
CTATTAGGCTCCGAAGCCCTGCTTCCTTTGCATAAGAGGTTCTCGCCGGGCGCGCATCATAGCGCCTCTGGCAGGTCTTGGCTGCAACTCCGCATAGCGGGGCAGTGTCTGTTGCTGTCAGGCAAAGAAGCCCGTGCCTGTTGCTTATAGCGCGCAGGGATGACTCCAGGAAGGGAATGAATGGGCCAAAAGGGTCAATATCGATCGCTTCAAGCGACCCGTATTCAAACTCATGAAGGAAGAGGTTAGCTTCTTTGCAGGATATTTTGGCCTTGATTTTGTTCTTTTTGCAGTTCTTCCCGGCAAGTTTTACCGCAGATGGGTTCAAATCATTCAGGTATATTTCTTTGATCCCGGCTTCCTTGGCTGCGCGCATACTACGAATGCCCGATGCTGAAAGGGCGTCGCAGTAGTTTTTTGGTGAAAATGCCTTGAGGACCGCTACTGTCAAATCCCTGTCAAATCGCATGACCGGATTGTAAAAGACCGGCAGCTTCTTTGTTATGTCGCCTTCCGGCGCATAGAAAGAAACATCGCCCTCTTTGAAGAGTTTCATATTTTTGTTTTATAAAATTCAGTAATGCTCACTCGCTTGTGTCAATGTGGTCAGGGACTACGACACCCTCGATCAACTTGTCCTTCTTTAGTGATATATGGGGCCCAATGCGCGCATTCCCCTTTACAACACTGTCCCTCCCGATCTCAACATGGTCACCGATGACAGCACCGGGATAGACTTCAACATTCTCCCGGATCTTGCAATCAGAGCCGATTATGGCATTTTTTATCTTTGCACCTTTTTCAACAGTTACATTGTTAAACAGGACCGCACTGGATATTGCAGCATTGTCCACACTGCAATTCTTGCCTAAGACCGATTCTATCACCTCGGAATTGGTGACCTTGCACCCCTCTGCAATCAGGTTCTTCTGCTTGAGCATGTGATGCGTTGCAACAAGATAATCCTCGGGCCTTCCGACATCCCGCCAGAAATCATGGGTTACGACGCCGCATATCTTCTTCTTTTCAGAAAGCATCTTTGGGAAAAGATTTTTTGAGAAATCATAAAATGCGAGCGGTATCATGTTAAGGACCTCGGGCTCAAGTATATAAATTCCGGCGTTTGCAAGGTTGCTGAAGGTCTCCTCAGGCTTTGGCTTTTCCTTGAATCTTATTATCTCATCTCCGTTCATCTCAGCTATACCGAAGTGGGAGACATCTTCGACTTCCATGAGGCATATTGTTGCCAGGCCTCCCATCTTTTTATGCCGCCTGTATAAATCCCCTACGTCTATGTCGCTTATATTATCTCCCTGTATGACAGCAAAGGTCTCATTGAGGTGGCCCATAGCGTTCCTTACCGACCCCGCCGTACCGAGCGGGTCTCCCTCATTGACTACCCTGAAGTCGCATCCAAGGCCGGAACCGTCACCAAAGTAGTCGATTATCTGCCTTGTGTCATAGTTGGTCGTGAGTATGACTTCCTTAAAGCCCCGCCTTGCGAGCTTTGATATTATATGCTCAAGGATTGGCTTATTGAGGAACGGGACCATAGCCTTGACACGCGTATAGGTCAGGGGCCTTAGGCGCGTGCCCTTCCCGCCGGCGAGGATTACTGCTTTCATTTTAGGGAATTAGAAGGAAGAGTTATAAAACATCAGCAATAAAACATCAGTAGCTTATGCTTCCATGCGACCGGTTTTTATCTCATGACTATAAAAAAGTCGAATGGTCTTAATCACTTTGGGAATACCCGAAAAATCAATCAAACTTGGCTGATTCGACCGGCTTTTTTGCCGGGCTGCAGAGGGCACATCTTCTTTGAGAACTCAAAATTCCCGTGTTTTTCCCTTTGCGTCAGATGCCTTTTGGACTTCCAGAAAAAATATCCGATCACTGCAAACGTCAGCACCGGCGATACCCATACCGGGACGTTTGCGCCAAAGCCGTCGGCTATCATGGCTATACCCAAAAAGAATATGGAATACATGGCGCCATTCTTTATGAACTTGTATTGTTTTATCTTCTCGATATTGCCGACAGTTACCTGCCTGACGACCACGGCCCCGAGGCCGTTGCCTATTATTATCAGCGGCACGGCGACGGTGAACGCGAATGCCCCTATAATCCCGTCTATCGAGAACGTGGCGTCTATGACCTCAAGGTAAAACAATTTGCTCAAGTCGGAAAGGTCCCCCGAGCCTCCGGCGGCCATCTTCTTCTCGGCCAGCTCGGCGTTCTGCTTGAAGCCGTGGACTATGAAAAAGCCCGTGGAGCCGACTATCGCCGCAAAACCCAGCATCGCACTTTGCTGCAGGGCAAACCAGGCTATGAGGGTAAGCAAAATAGAGACGATGGCAAAAAACCACACGCCTCTCCTCATCAATGCTCTTTCCACCGGCAAGCCAAAGTTCTTCTCTTCAAGGAAGAGCCAGTGCAGGAATAAAAAAAGCAAAAAGACGCCGCCCCCCATCAGCAGCAACGGGGTCGAGGTCTCTATCGCAGCTATGGCCACCGGGTCGCTGCTAAATGCAGCTGTAAGCGCGCCCATCGGCCCAAGGGACGGCGCACTGAGCCAGATTATGAGCCAGGGAAGCAGTCCCCTTACCAAAAAAACAGCGAGAAGGAGGCCCCAAATAAGGAACCACTGGCGATATTTCCGCTGCATGGTCGAGAGGACTTGCGCGTTGATGATGGCATTGTCAACGCTGCTGACTATCTCGAATGCGCAGATGCCGGCGATGGTCAGGATTAATAGGAGTATGTCCATTAGAATCACATGTTTATCGGTTATATCTACTCAAATTCTATAGTTGCCCCACTCGAACTCTATAGTCGCCCCACTCAAACTTTATAAGTCCATCACTCAAATTCAATAGTCGCGTCACTCAAATTCGATAGTCGCCGGCGGCTTGTTGGTAAGGTCATACAAGACGCGAGTTACTCCGCGTATCTCAGATGTTATCCTATCAGCTATCCTTCTTTGGACTTTCCATGGGATTTCCATGGAAGTCGCCGTCATAGCATCAAGTGATTCTACGGCTCTTATAGCAATCATAAAACTGTATTCCCGTGAATCCCCCTTGACGCCTGTCGCGCGGCCGGGGAGTATCGCTGCAAGCGCCTGCCAGGGTTTTAGGCCGGCTTTTTCAATCTCTTCTAGAACAATGGCATCGGCCTCCTTGACGGCCTCCAAACGCTCAGGGGTTATTTCGCCAAGCACGCGCACCGCAAGGCCAGGGCCGGGAAAGGGTATCCTCTCTGATATCTGCGGCGGTAGCTTGAGCTTTCTTGCAAGGTCGCGGACTTCGTCCTTGTACAGGTCACGGAGGGGTTCGACAAGCTCAAGGACCATCCCGTGCGGCAGAGTGACATTATGGTGCGACTTTATCTTCCCGCCAGTCTCAATCCAGTCCGGCGCTATTGTACCCTGGACAAGGAATTTTGCATTGGCCTTCATGGCCTCCCTTTCAAAGACCTCAATGAACTTGTACCCGATTATCCTTCTTTTCTCTTCCGGGTCGGCAACTCCTTTGAGCGCTGCCATAAACTCGTCTTGCGCATCAACTATCTTGAAGTTCAGGTCATATTTTCCCTTGAAGACCTTGTTGACCATCTCTGGCTCCCCTTTTCTCATAAAGCCGGTATCAACAAAGACTGCCGTCAGGTTTTTGCCTATGCCCATCCCAGTTAGGAGTGCTGCAACGCTTGAGTCAACACCCCCGCTAAGGCCTATGATTGCATGGCCGGTGCCAACTTGTTTTTTTATCTTCTCAGCTGCGTCAGAGATAAATTGATCCATTTCGGGGATGTTTATGTTTTTGCTTTTAAAAACGAATTTTTCAGGATTAGGCCGTCTGCACCAACGAGTAGACCTAAGTTAAGGTTAGCTAAAAATCTAGATAAGATTAGCTATAACTAAAACCTAGATAGGATAAGAGCTATAACTAAAACCTAGATAGGATAAGACTGGCTGATAAGACTAGCTAAAAACCTAAAACTGAATGTAAACAAAGTCTCCGATCTCAAGGCCAAGCAATGCCTTAATGTTCTTTTCGGCAATGACCTCAATGACGCCTTCTTCTCTCTTGCCCTTCCTCGGCACCACTATAAACGCCCTTTCACCGTTAACAGAGCAGGGTGCCAGGTCAATGGCGCCAAATTTCCCAAATGCGGGAATTTCGATGTATTCAAAGGGCGGGAGATTGTCCACTTTGAGATTCAGGGTTCCCGGATAAGGCTTTAAACCGACGGCCTTCTCTATCTTGGCTGAATAGACTTCCACATATTTGGCCCCTTGGCCTTTCCCTTTGACAACCTGCGCTTTCATTTTTCAAAACCTTTGATTTTAAAGCCTTTTTTGATCTTACAACTTGCAGACCTCGGGCATCTTCCTCTTATGCTCTGTAGATGCCACCATCTGCATTACGCGTATATTTTCAGCTTTGCCTGCTAAAATCTTATCCAGCTCGCTATATCTCATCCCTATCTCGCCTTCATCGGTCTGCCCCGGCCAAAGGCCCGCAGTGGGTGTCCGGTCTACAATCTCCTGCGGCAGCCCCATAGATTTGGCAAGCTCTCTGACCTCAGTCTTATATAAGCTCCCTATGGGGAGTAGATCGCAGCCCCCATCGCCGTATTTTGTAAAATACCCTATAGAGAGCTCGCTCTTGTTTCCAGTGCCGGCAACCAAATAGTTCAGGTGATTGGCATAGTAGTAAAGGATGCACATCCTTATCCGCGCAGCCAGGTTGCCAAGAGCCCGCTCATCATGGTGCTCAAAATGTATCTTAAAGGAGTCCAGGATTGATTTTATCGGCACAATATGCGTTTGTATACCGAGTTTTTCGGCGATTAGCCGGGCATCATGTATGTCATGCGGTGAGTTGGTGGCCGAGGGCATGAGAACCCCTAAAACATTCTCAGACCCCAGTGCCCGCGAAGATAGGGTTGCAACAAGGGCTGAATCAAGGCCGCCGCTTAGCCCGATTACTATGCCCTTTGCCTTTGCACGCTTTGCATGCTTGACTATGAAATCCTCGATTTTCTTTTCTACGGAATTGTAATCCACAGTATATTAGGCTCTGGTTGGAAAAAAATCGAATGGTGGCGATTTTTATTGCATGTGACATTAGACTAATTGCATAATAGGCCGATTGCATTAAGCTAATTGCAAAAAAGCTGAATGCATAATAGGTATTATTACAGGGGTATAAAATGTATAAGATTCTCAAAATAACCAAGGACGGCGTACGCTTTGAGGAGAAAAAAAACCTTGGGAATCTAGATAGGCAAGGCGGGCTTGTTTGGATAAGCACGACAGCCAGAAAAGAGGCGGATTTAGATGAACTCAAGAAAATCTTTGGCTTTCACCAGCTCGCTATGGAAGATTGTACTGACAGGCAGCAGAGACCAAAGGTCGACGTGTTTGAAGACTACCTGCTGGTGATAGTAAAGCAGCTTGAGCTTAACGGGGGAGTAGTAGTCAATCACTTAGGCCTATTGATCGGCAAAGACTACCTTATAACGATTAGCAACAAGGAGTTGCCTGAGATTGCTGATGTCATGAACACATTAAAAACAAGTGGGGAGAAATTGATTGCCCCGGATATCCTTGCACACCGTATTCTTGATCATATAGTCGACTTCTACTTTCCCGTATTAGACAAGATTGAAGATGAAATCGAGGTTGTTGAAGAGGAAATAATGGAAAAGCCCAACAACAAGGCGATTGCAACGGATATTTTCCGCACCAAAAGGCAGTTATTGTCCATTAGAAAGGCTATATGGCCAATAAGGGATGTATTCAGCATGCTCTCAAAGGGTGACCTGCCCCAGATGTCCTCAGAAAGCCAGATATACTACCGAGACATCTATGACCACATAGTCCTGGTAATCGACCTTGTAGAAACTTATCGCGATCTTGTCAGTAGCGTCTTAGAGACATACCTTTCAGCCATTTCCAATGCAATGAACGAAGTCATGAAAGTGCTCACGGTAATAGCCACCATATTCATGCCACTCACATTCATAGCAGGATTATACGGCATGAACTTCCAGAACGGCGGCGCTCTTAACATGCCAGAGACATATTGGGACTACGGTTATCCTTTTGTCCTTATACTCTGCCTTATAGTCGGGCTGGGGATGTTCATCTACTTCAGGAGGAAGAAGTGGGTTTAGGGCATTTGAGAATTGGATAAATCACATTGAAATGGATACGTCACATTGAAATCGGATAAATCGCATTGATTATCAGGCCACATCAACTGGGTTTTGGCAATCTCGCGCGTTTAGGCCGGGTTATTTGTGCAGGATAAGCAAGGCCACACATCGGCTTTACTGCCCCAAGGCACGCCCTAGGGCGTGAGCATGGGTCCAAAGATTTTAAAATTTTAGGAATAGTATAATATTAAGCATGTATTTGTTAAGAGCTATTTTAAAAGTCTTATTATTAAAAACTTATTTAAACAGACTTTTAATGTTAAATTTTTTAAAAAGTATCTTTTATTTCAGTTTCTTTTAATTGAGTTTGTCCAATACCATCTGTATTTTCATCACTTTGGCCGACTTCCTGCTCCACCTTTTTCACAGTCCTGGAGAGCCTGCTCAATGCCGAAGAAAACCTGCTTAGGTTGACCCTGTAGCGACCGGTTTTCAGGAACTTGCCCTCACTTGAAATGAGCCCTATAATCTCAAGATCTTGCAGTGTACGCTCAACCGTGGCCTTCGCATAACCTTGCTTTTCCATGCCCTCGATTATGGCGCCTCTTCGCGAATTTGGCTTCTGGATCAGCATTTCTACTATCT
>CAYSUP010000031.1:0-6750 GCA_964434205.1 uncultured archaeon
GCCCAAAAGGAGGGCAATCCCAAAGGCGGCGCTCCAGGCAGCCGGGCTCCATTCCTTCACGGTGGCCCCATCCAGCGGTGAAACAGGAAGCAGGTTAAAGACGGCTAGCAGGGTGTTCACATAGGCAGCCGACTTCCAGGCCCCCCCGATTCCCAAGAAAAGTAGCGCTAGGAATATGTTCATTGAAGGCGCCGATAATGATATTATGCCTCTTTCGCGCGCGCCGGCAATGCCCTCGGTGACGACAAATCCCGGGGCTGCGAATATAAAGCGCCCCCTACTTATTATCGCAAAGGCTATCACAAGCACAAGCCCTATCTCCCAGAGCTTATACCTGGACTCAAAACCCATTGATTGGGCCACTATCTTGTGGGCTATCTCATGAAGCGTGAAACCGAGCGCAAGGCCGATTATTACGCCTTGGTCGGATATCTGGAACATATGGAAGGCCAGGACTAGGGATATTATAGACACTAATATGGCAGAGATCTCAGATGCGGAAAAGTGTATATGCGCACCCCCTTCAACATATGCGCGCTTTGCGTGATGCGCATGGCGTGCAGCATGTATCGGGTGTTGGAGCGGGTGATGCGCCACACGGCCGGATGGTAGCTCACGATGGCTAGCGCTCATATGTCTTGCGTTAAGCGGCACAGGTCTATCCATGGGTAATTAAGGCCGATATAAAGAAAAGAAGGCATCAAGAAAAAAGAAGGCATCAAAAAAGAAGGTATCAAGAAAAGAATCAAAAGCAGTACCGGCTTAAAAAGTGGATTAAGGGCGCAAAAAATCAGTTCTTGGACTTCTTGTGGCCGTTGAGCTTCTTTGACCTACCAAAGCCGCACTTTGAGCACTGCTTCTTATTAACATTATAGCTCTTGTTGCCGCACCGCCCGCATTTTTCATGGCCGTGCGTCCTTCTGTTCAACCGCTGTTCAGGTGCTTTGCTCATCTTTTATGCTCGCTAATTTGAGGGCAAACCTATAAAAAGACCTAAATAATCTCGTCTACGAACGCTTTTGCATCAAACGGCTTTAAGTCGTCATAGGTCTGGCCCATGCCCAAAAATATTATCGGCTTTTTCGTGATGTAGCTGACAGACAATGCGGCCCCGCCTTTGGAGGCGTCGCACTTTGCCAGTACTGCCGCGTCTATGCCTATCTTGTTGTTAAACTCCCTGGCCTGCTCTACGGCATCATTTCCCGTCAGCGCATCGCCGATAAAGACCTTTAGGTCAGGCTTATTCACCCTTACAATCTTCTCCATCTCGCCCATCAGGTCGGCATCCGACTGCATTCTGCCGGATGTGTCTGCAAGGACCACGTCTATGCCCTCGGCATTCGCATGCTTTATGGCGTCAAAGACCACCGCTGCCGCATCCCCGCCACGCTGGTGGTGGATCATCTTAACGCCGACGCGCTCCATATGCTTCCCTAACTGCTCCTGTGCACCTGCTCGGAACGTGTCGCCTGCGGCCGCAACCACCGAGAATCCCCTCTTCTTGAGCATGTAGGCCACCTTGGCAATAGTCGTAGTTTTTCCTGTGCCGTTTATCCCGAAGAAAACGATCTTGACCGGTTTTGGGTGCTTCTTCACGAACTCAAAGAAGTCCAGCCTTCCGCCGGACTCAAGGATGTCAAAAAGTGTGCTCTTGAATATCTCGCGGACTTGTCCTTTTGGGTCCTTGAACTCGGCTGAAGAAAGTCTCTTTTTCAATTCAGCGGTTATGGCGTCGGCCACTTCCATTGCAACATCGCTCTCCATAAGGCCCACTTGCAGGTTCCAGGTTATCTCCTCGATTTCTGACTCGCTCAGGCGAGCCTTTGCACCAAAGACGGTCTTTAATTTCGCGCCAAAGCCGATCTTTATCTTCTTTTCGACGCGCTCATCAGCTTCTTTTCTGGTTTCTTCAGCAGGCCTCGCCGGTTCCAAATGGGAATACTGGATCTCTACTTCCGGTTTTTCTTCTACCCATTCTTCCTTAGGCTCTTCTTTTTTTGGCCTTTCGTCCTTTGGCCCTTCCCTGACTTTGATCTCTGCAGGCGCATGCCTCTCTACTGGTTTTGGCTTTTCAACAGGCGCCGGCTTTTCCAACGGCATTGGCTTTCCAACAGGCATCGGCTTTTCCAACCGCGCTGGCTTTTCTTCTACTCTCTTGGGTTTCTCCTCGACTTTCTTGGGCCTTTCCTTAATCTTCTTAGCCTTCTCCTCTGCCTCAATCTCCTTCATCGCCTCAAGTACTTCTGGAGCGAGAGCCTCTTCAGCTTCTGCCTTGGGGATTCGCTTCTCTGCAATGGGCCGTTCTATCTCTTCAACAGGAGCTGCCTCTACCCTCTCCTCTACCTTCTCCTTGACCTGCTCTTCGGCCTTCCGGAAAAGCTTCTTAAGGCGGTCAAACATGGTGAAATTAGAAATAGACGGAATTAAAGTGGGAACTTCCTCACTATCTCATATTTCGGCCCTGCGCGCGAAAGTTCGCTTTTCATCAAGTCAAATGAATCAGCCGTGAAAGTCCCAAAGTCTTTGATCTTATTTTTTTCAATAAAATTCGCAAGACCCGTTTTATCATCCAGGAAACTCACCCTTGCCAGGGTAGCATGCGGGTGAAAATCCCCGCCTCTTTCGAATTGCGGCAGCGCGGCTTCAACAGCCTTGTGCAGCGCGATGATTTCCTGTGCCCCTTTCTCGCAGCCCACCCAAATCACGCGCGCGCGGCCAGCGTTGGGAAAAACACCCACACCCTCCAAAGATGCCTCAAACGGTGCAAATTTTATTTTTTCCAACAATGGCACAACATCACCGAGCTTTGCTTCCCCGAGAAACTTCAGCGTCAAGTGTATATTCTCTTCCTCAACGAGCTTTAGCTTCCCAAAGCCCTTTAGTGGCCCGCTAAACTCAGCCAGCTGCTTTTTCATCCCGGATGGTAAATTAATTGCAAGAAATAACCTCATTTTCGCAGTTCTTAGGTTTTTGTTATAATTCTGACAAATAAAGCAAATAAGGTGCCAAGATGTTTCCAGGTGGAATGAGTCCAAAGCAGATGCAGACAGTCCTGAAGCGCATGGGGATAAAGACAGAAGAGATAGAGGCAGAAAAGGTGGTCATCTATTGCGCAGACCGGGACATAGTCATCCGAAGCCCGAACGTCATGCTCACGAAGATGCCGCAGCAGGAGATGTTCCAGATCTCCGGCGAGATATCCGAAGAAGAAAAAGGCAGTGCGGGCAGCGAGGATATCAAGACCGAGATCACGGACGATGATATCGAGATGGTGATGGAGCAGGCAAATGTAGACCGGGAGACGGCTGAAGAGGCGCTGACTGAATCCGGCGGCGACATCGCAGATGCCATAATGAAACTAAAGGGGTCCGACAAAGAATCGGACATGGCTGACAAGTAAGCTTCATTCTTATTTCTTTCGAGCAAAAGGTACGCCTTCAGACAAGACAGACGACTGAAGACATAAGACTGAAATGTGCGGGATAGCGGGTTACGTCGGGAACGGGAATGCAGTCTCAAAGATATTCGAGATGCTGAAGAACCTTGAATACCGCGGCTACGACTCGGCAGGCGTGGCCTTCTTTGAAGACAAGCTCGAGGTTGTCAAAGACAAGGGCAAGGTGGACGAAGTCCGCAAAAAAGCCGGCAGGAAGAGCGTCTCTAAGATAGCGCTTGGCCATTCCCGCTGGGCCACCCATGGCGCGCCGTCGCAGGAGAACGCCCACCCTCACACCGACTGTAAAAAACAGATAGCGATAGTTCACAACGGGATAATAGAGAATTATGTCGAGCTAAGGGCCGAATTAAGGAAGAAGGGCCATAGCTTTGAATCAGAGACGGACTCCGAGGTCATTGCGCACTTGATAGAAGACGGCCTCAAGCACAAGACATTCGAGAATGCCTTTGCAGACGCGATTAAGAGGCTAGAGGGCAGCTTTGCAATCCTGGCAATCTACGAGAAAGAGCCAAGCAGGATACTGTTTGCGCGAAACGAGAGCCCGCTTTTGATTGGCCTTGGAAAGGGCGAGAACTATTTGGCTTCCGACATGCCCGCGGTCATCTCAGACACAAAGAACTTCATAATATTAAACGACCTGGAGTACGGCATTGTCACAAAGGACATAGTCGTTGTCAAGAACCTTAAGACCGGCAAGATCCTAAGAAAGCCCATACACACAAGCGACCTTAGTGTAGAATCAGCAGAAAAAGGCGGCCATGGGCACTTCATGCTTAAAGAGATACTAGAGGAATCTGCCGCAGTCAAGGGCGCGCTGAAGTCGGCCAAGGCTGCGCAGAAGCTGGCAAAGAAGATAAAGGATTGTGATAGGATATACATAGTCGCATGCGGCACAGCATGGCATGCGGGGGTTGTCGCCAAATATATGCTGCAGGAATATGGCATACCGTCAATCGCCGAGGTAGCGTCCGAATTCAGATATTCTACAGTCAAGAGCCTTGACCCGAAGAGCGCTGTCATTGCCATCTCACAGAGTGGCGAGACGGCAGACACCCTTGCTGCTGCAAAGGAGGCCAAGAAGAAGGGCGCAAAAGTGCTTGCAGTAGTCAATGTAGTGGGTTCCTCGCTCACGCGGGTCGCAGATGATACCATTTACACATACTCCGGCCCGGAGATTGCAGTGGCCTCAACCAAAGTCTACCTTGGCCAGGTGACTACATTGGTTTTGCTCATCTTAGAGCTCCTCAAGATCAAGGGCAAAATATCCGAGCGCGAGGCAACAAAGAAATATAAGGAGCTTGAGAACCTACCGGCGAAGATAGACATGATACTTGACAACCGCGAGCGGATACAAGACGTGGCCAAGCTTCTTGAAAAGACCAATGACTACTTCTATGTCGCGCGCAGGATGAACTACCCGACTGCAATGGAAGGGGCGCTCAAGCTTAAGGAAATCTCCTATCTGCATGCCGAGGCGTACCCCGGCGGCGAGTTGAAGCACGGCCCGCTGGCTCTCATGGAAGAAAAGGTGTGCGTCATAGCGGTTAACCCGGATGATGAGCTAAGAAAGAAGATGGAGTCAAACATCCAGGAGATAAAGTCAAGGAATGCCAAGGTCCTTGAATTAATCGAGGGTGACGTGTTTAACATCAGGATAGATGGCGAGACAAAGATAATCGTCCCAAAGACTGATCCGCTTTTCACACCCTTGACGATGGTAGTGCCGCTGCACCTTTTGGCTTACTATGTTGCATTGGCCAAGAAGCTGGATATTGACAAGCCGAGGAATCTAGCAAAGAGCGTGACTGTCGAATAAAGACTGAGGACCCAAGACCGAAGACATCGAGATGGACATAAGCAAGATTAAGAAAATCTTACCCGATGCAGAACTGAGCGAGATACGCCCGTGCACCGCACCTGGCAAAGTGCAACTGCATCTGCTAGTGGCGGGAAAGAAAGACCTTGGCGCGAAGGCAATAGACGTTTTGAAACTCGAGATTTTGCTGAATGGGCGCAAGGGATTTTCTGAAATAAAATCATCATCCGAGCTGGGGGTTGTAAAGGCACATTACAACGGAGCCGAGATTTCCGCATTGGCAAGCGGAAGAGTCGTGGTCAAGAAGTGCGTGGATGAGAAGAAGGCGCAGGAGCTGCTAGAAGAACTGGTGCCGATGCTGAAGAAGGCTTTGATTTAATCCTTAAACCTGTTGTCCCTTTTTAATCCGGAAAAGACAAAAATCGGAACTATGTCCCTTGCAGACGACATCCAAAAGCTCAAGAAGGAGAAGAACGCAGTCATTCTGGCCCACAACTACCAGGTGCCGGAGATACAAGACGTGGCCGACTTTGTCGGCGACTCGCTTGAGCTGGCTCAAAAAGCCACCCAAGTTAACGCAGACATAATCCTCTTTTGCGGTGTTGACTTCATGGCCGAGACAGCAAAGATCCTCAACCCCGAGAAGAAAGTCATAGTCCCCGACAAGAATGCGTGCTGCCCGATGGCCGAGATGTTAAAATTGGATTACCTAAAAAAACTGAAGAAAGAGAACCCAGGCGCAGAGACGGTACTTTATGTAAATACAAAAGCCGACGCAAAAGCAGAGTGCGACTGCGTCTGCACATCGGCTAACGCAGATAAGATAGTCAATTTGATGAACTCGGACACCGTCATATTCGGCCCGGACCAGAACCTGGCATATTACGTCCAAAAGCGGACGAAAAAGAGGATAATAGTCGCCCCGCCGACTGGCCATTGCATAACCCACCACATGATGACATTGGCCGACCTGATGGATGCAAAGGAGAAGTACCCGGATGCAGCCGTAGTCGTCCACCCGGAGTGCATACCCGAGATACAGGAGGCTGCAGATGCGGTTGCGTCTACCGCTGGAATATTGAGATACTGCAAGGAGTCAAAGTCAAGGGAGTTTATCATAGGGACGGAGAATGGGATGCTCTACAGGCTAGAAAAAGAGGTTCCCGGCAAGAGATTTTATCCGCTGTCAGAAACTGCAATCTGCGTCAACATGAAGAAGAATACTCTTAAAAAAGCATTTGCAGCGCTCAAGTCTGAAAAGCCCGAGATCACTGTGCCAAAAGACATATCTGCGCGCGCAGAAAAAGCAATACAGCGGATGCTGGAGCTTTCCAAGAAATGATTATCTTGCTGCTTTATAACATATTTTTTGCTGCCTTATAAAGTATTTTTGCTGCCCTAAAAAGTATTTTTACTGCCCTACATATTAGTCACAGCAAAAAGACTCCGCGCGTTTGCGCAGCGCTGATTTTTATTA
>CAYSUP010000032.1:0-653 GCA_964434205.1 uncultured archaeon
GGGTTTATATAGTCTATCATAGCCTATATATTGTCTATCATAGCCTATATATTGTCCCGGGCAAGGTAAAAATGAAAAAAGGGCAGGCTACCATCGAGATGCTTGTGATTCTAGCTATCTCAACAGCGGTATTAATGGCGATAATGGCCAGCAACCAGGACAACCTCTCAAGTACGGAGTTCAGGGTCCAGGATGCCCAGATGGACGCAAGCCTCAAGAAGCTTGCCGAGGCTTCAGATTTTGTTTATTCGCAAGCCATCGACACTACGACCGAAGTCAGGATAACGCCGCCAAGGATAGCAAAAGCGCTCAATGTCCTCCCCCACTGTTTCGAATTCACAGTCGCGCTCGAACAGGGCGGCAATAACACCAAACAGGAATGCTCTTTTGCCAAGCTTAACGGGACTATCGATCTGTCAAAAAGCACTTCAATCAAGCTCACAAACATGGGGGGTTACGTTTTAGTAAGCCAGGCATAACATGGGGAAAAAAGGCCAGCTTTCTGCGGATTACCTGGTAGCAATAGTGGTGTTAGGCCTCATAATGCTGGCAATACTCACTGCCTACGATGACGGCGAACAAAAAGCGATGCGCACAATAGAGCAGATACATATGCGGGGCGTTGCCGAGAAGCTCGCCGGCAGCATCAATAG
>CAYSUP010000032.1:663-6743 GCA_964434205.1 uncultured archaeon
TATCTGGCGACGGTGCTGAAAAGACAATAGTCCTTGAGAACAGTACGAAGTTTGGCCGGCCGTATAACCTGACAGTGAAAGACAATATCCTTCTGCTGCAATGGCGCGGCTCGGATTATGCGACCCGCTTCTCCACTTCAAACTTGGATATCAACACCTCAAACCTTACGCTCGGCACGATAATACTCTGGAATGACAATGGGACTGTTTACATCAGGAACAGAAGGCAATAGCGGGCCTGTGGCTCATGCGCGCGCAGAAAGCTTTGGCCAGAAGGGCTATATGGGAACGTTAGACCTGATAGTCGCCATGATCGTCTTTTTGGCGATTATCTATATGATCATCTGGGTCGGCGATGAGACCCAGCGCACAGTAGTCAGTTTTGAGAATTCCCAGGCGTATAAGGACAAGGCGATAAGCATTGCAGACGTCCTACTCAAGACAAGAGGCTCACCCGGCAACTGGGAGCACATATCAAATGCCACCAATTGGAATGTCACTTCAATAGGCATTGCATCCGAGCCAAACGTTCTTGATGAAAAAAAATTGGATATGCTAAAAGCCTTTGACGGGTCCTCATATGCGAATACAACAAGGCTGCTCGGCCTGACATCCGAGAATTACCACATAGAGCTATTGAACATAAGGAACCATACGGTTTACTCGGTTGGCCGGCCGGGACCCCCGCTTTCCTCAATCGAGAGATTCGCTATCCTGGATGGCGAAACGGTAAGATTCAGATTCAGCTTGTATTAAATAAACGATGGCATTTGTAATAACTGTTGATGCGATATTGGCTTTGAGTGTAGCTGGCCTCCTTATCATGTGGACCACTGACCTAATGACAAGCCACGAGTTCCGCAATGAGGATATACTCACCGAATACGGCTACGACTTCCTGGCGGTCGCTGAGAAGAACAATGCCCTTGATGAACTCATGGAGTTCAACTCCACCGGGTTTAGGGCGATGCTCCAACAGATACCCGATTCCTTATGCGTGCAGGCCATTATGAATTTCCAGAACGGCAGTTTCTACTATCATGCTGACAATTACAACGATACACAGATTGGCATCAAGACCGGGTGCCTCAAGAGATACACAAGCGGGGAAGCAAGGCCGGTGACTTTTGTAAAGGTCTCGAGGATTGAAACCTATAACGGCGTCATACACCCGATAACGCTTGAGCTTTGGTTCAAGGGCTGGAAGGACTAGGGAAGATGAAAGGACTAAATAAGGGTTGGAAGGACCAACGAAGGTATGAAAGGAATAGACAAGACCGAAAGATTATAACGGGGCTTAAAGACTAAAAAGAAGTGGAACGACTAAAATGAGAAAATCCGGATATGTATTCACAATCTCGACGTTTTTGCTCCTAAGCTCAGTCATACTCCTGGCCACCTTTTTTGCCTCAGATGTCAGGCCTGTCGACACATCGGGCCCGAAGCTGTCCATGCTTTACGATGACATTCGCGGTGATATAGTGGATCTTTTCAACATTTCCGTATCCGTTGAGACCGATAATAACATGACAACAGTCGAGTTCAATGATATGGTGCCTTCACTTGCATGGCAGCACCTCGAGAACTATAAGGCATATGTCGAGCGCAACTACACCGGCCATGTCGGCGGCAATATCGACAACCGCGAGGGCAGCCTTGCGGGTGCTGATGCCGTATTAAACCTTACGAATTATACCCTTATTATATGGCCTCACAACTACACATACACATACAACAATCTTTCAAAGAACCTTATCCTGATCTCCCCGGCCCAAAACCACTCCAAGCTGATGGGCTTTGGCGTCAACCTGACAATGGACCGCAACATAACGCGCATGAACTCATCTATCAGCGACGGCAACCTAAGCTCGCTTGTTTTTGCGGCATACAACAATCATAATTTCTCGATGTCTGCAGAGGTATCCTACAATGAGTCTTCATGGTGGCGGGTCGAGACCATAGGCGGCAATATCACCATCACTGCCGGCCGGTTCTTGTCCGGAATCTACAACCTCACGGATGCAGTAGTGATACGCATGGACGGCAATGTATCCGCCGCAATAAGGACGGATTTGTTATTCAACCAAACATCGCCGGTAATCGTCGATTCAGGCTTTGCAGTCGAGCTGCGGGACATAAGCAGAGAGGCTTTCATAAACGACCATATCTGGTTTTTAAGGGAATAAACATTATTAAAACACATAAATTTTGAACAAAATGGCATCTATCAAAACATCCGCTGACATAATGCTGGAGCTCCTCCAGAAGCAGAAGAGTGGCAAGATGCCACTGGCCGAACTGGCAAAGAAGCTGAGGGTTGATGTCCCAACCATAGAACGGTGGGCCGGGTTCTTTAAGGATTATGTGCTCATAGACTATCCCGCGGTCTCGCGGCCGTATGCCCGGTTGCTCAAGGCTCCCGAATCTGCCGAACCCTCGCCTTTAGTCCAGGGTAAGGTACTTTCCTCTTATGTGGTAAGCTCAGACAATGTTTCAGCCCAGGTGGATATAATAAAGACGGGCAAGGACCTGGTGCCATTATACCAGATACAAATGCCCGAACTCGGCATTGCAACAAAGCTGGTTTTAAACGGCCTTGCCGAGGAGCTGATACGAAGGGTCCCCTTGACTGTTGAGGACATCTCTGACCAGCGGAGGATGAATGCCCTTAAGGACGTGTTCAAAACCGAAGCCATTTCACTTATTGAGCGCGAATTTGCCTCAGAGCTCGGAGTCAGCAGAAAAGGCGTCAAGGAAGCCGGTCTAAGGGACATACTCTCCGGCATACTGCTCCACAACTGCTATGGCCTCGGCCAGATAGAGCTTCTGATAAGCGACGATTTGCTCGAAGAGATATGTGTCAATAGCAGCCATATACCTCTAGGGGCGTACCACATCAAGCACGGGTGGGTCATAACAAATGTCTTTCTCCCCTCAGAAAAAGACATATACAACCTTGCATCGCAGATAGCCCGAAAGTCCGGCACAAACATCACAAACCTTGAGCCTTTGATGGACGCTCAGCTGATAAGCGGTGACAGGGCTAACTCCACGCTGTTCCCAATATCCACCGAGGGCAACACGATAACCGTCAGAAAGTTTGCCAGGGTCCCGTGGACGATAACAAGCCTCCTAAACAAGGCCAACAGCACGATCTCCTCAGAAATAGCCGCTCTCTTATGGCTTTGCATGCAGTATGAGCTAAACATCCTTGTGACCGGCGGCACAGCATCCGGAAAGACAAGCATGCTCAACGCAATATGTTCGCTTATACCGGCAAACCAGAGGGTCGTCTCTATAGAAGGCACCCGGGAATTGAATTTGCCGGAATACCTTAGCTGGAACTGGATACCGCTTACGACAAGGAACAAGAACCCCGAGGGGAAGGGCGAAGTCACAATGCTTGACCTTATTGCCAACTCGCTCCGTATGAGGCCTGATAGGATAGTGATGGGCGAAGTAAGACGGCGCGAGGAAGCCGAAGTGCTCTTTGAGGCCATGCACACCGGCCACTCGGTTTATGCTACCGTCCACGCCGACACCTCAAGGCACTTAATCAGAAGGATGACTAAGCCGCCCTTTGACCTGCCTGCTGAGGACTTGGAAGCCCTGGACTTGATAATTGTCCAGTTTAGGGACAGGAGAAGGGGCATAAGAAGGACCCTGGAAGTCGCAGAGATCATGCAGAGCGACAAGGGTGATGACTTGCAATTAAACTACCTTTATAGGTGGGACGCCCGGGCCGATACCTTTGAAAAGATAAACGAGAGCAAACGGCTTTTTGAGAAGCTGAACCTTTACACGGGCATGAACGATGATGAGATAAAAAAAGACCTCAAGGAAAAGAAACTCATCCTGGAGTGGATGCGCGACAATAAGATCGAGGACATCAATGCTGTCGGCGAGACAATAGGCGAGTATTACCGCGACAGGGATGAGTTCATGAAGAAGATAAAAAAATAGTTCATGAAGAAGATAAAAACCAGGTCATGAAGTCAAAACTAATCTTAAAAGAGTGCTAGAATGAGAATCCCCCTGATGGTATTTTCGCTGGAAAAGTCCAGGAAGCTCAGCCATAGGTACATGGGCATCGGAAGGCTTTTCAAGGGAATCTCGCCATCTCTTGAGACAGATCTTATACGCTCAGAGCTGCAGATAAACCCCGATGAATATCGTGCAGCCTCTCTGTTCTCGGCGCTTTTTTTCGGTTTTGTTTTTTGGCTTCTCATATCGACTGCACTTTTCGTCTTCACACGGGAGATAAGGACTTCTGTCTATCTGGGGTTTGCAGCAGGATTAGTCCCCTTTTTCATGATTTTCATAATACTCCTTAGATTCCCAAAGATCATCGCAGGCAAGGAAGGGGAGCAGATAGACAAGGACCTTGTATACGCCTTAAAGGACATACTCCTTTCAATAAGCTCCGGCCTGCCCATGTTCACCGCGCTCACCCTAGTCTCGCGCGGGTCTTACGGCTATGTCTCCAAGGACATCAAAAAAGTGGTCAATAGGGTAAACACCGGCGTCCCTTTGGAGGAAGCTTTGGAGGAACTGGCGATATCCACCCCGTCTGAGCACTTCCAAAGCGCAATCTGGCAGATAATAAACACTTCAAAGACTGGGGCCGACGTCGAGGGCGTGCTAAGAAGCCTCATAAGCAACCTTGTAGTCGAGCAGAAATCCAACATCCAAAAATATTCGCACGAGCTAAATGTCCTCAGCCTTGTCTACATGCTGGTCGCAGTGGCAATACCGATGATCGTAACGACGCTGATGATAATACTAAACACGATATCAAGTACTGGCATAAACGAGTGGATGTTTGTGATACTCATATCGATGAGCTTTTTTGTCCAGCTGGCAATAGTCGGCCTGATAAAGAGCAGAAGACCGGTAGTGCACGTGTAAGAACGGATATAAACAAAAGAATACAAACATTTGCAATAAACATTTGAAGATGGCACTGACAGGACTTTACACGAGCCTTGGAAAGGCGTATCCAAAGGGGCATCGGGCATCCATAGGCCGGTTGCTATCATACGCAGGTTCTCAATTTAGGGCTGAGCTATGGCTTGGCAAGATACTCTTGATCAATCTGTTGTTTGTTGCGCTCTTTAATCCGCTTTGGATACGGCTAAGCCCGCTTTGGGACTCATCTTTGCAGAGCTGGATAATCCTGCTCGTGATAAACGCATTAGTCACAAGCATCCTTCAGGCAATCTCATACATCATGCCATATTACGCCGCAGGCCGCAGGGCAAAGGCAGTAGAGTCCGTATTGCCCAACTTTTACCAGCTGATGGCTTCTTACCTGCGCTCAGGCATGACTCCCTTCCAGGCGCTGAAGTCAGCATCTAAGAAGGAGTTTGGCACATTAAAAACAGAAGTCGACATAGCAACATCAAAGGCCCTCGGGACCCAGTCGTTCACGGATGCGCTCCTTGGCATGTCGTCAAGGGTGAAGTCAGACGGCCTTAAGAGGAGTACCGAGCTTATGGTAAGGGGCATAGAAAGCGGCGGCTCGCTTGCCAGCCTTTTGGAAGAGAGCGCTGCAAATCTAATCGAGAACCGCGCCATGCGAAGGGAGATAATAGCCTCCAGCCGTACCTACACCCTCATGATAATATTTGCGGTCCTTATCGGCGCGCCGCTACTGTTGTCAATTTCCACAAGATTTAATGAGCGGATAATAGACTTGACCTCAGATATTGGCGAAGGCGTGGCTGATATAAAAGGCCTGGAGACGAGCCTCTTTGTTGGCGGAACGCCAATAGCACCTGAAAAGCTGTTTTGGATATCCATCGCAAGCATCGCTATAACCGCTTTTATCTCCAGCCTGCTGGTGGGCATAATCAACGACGGGAATGAGAAATACGGCCTCAAGTATGCAGTGCTGTTTGTCCCCATTTCATTGGTATTATTTTTGGTATTCCTGACCATCCTAACCTCGATATTCTGACTGCTTTTAAGCTTTTTATAAAACCACGCGTAATTATACAATGAAAATGGACCGAAAAGCCCAAGCTTCCACCGAATATTTAGTAATACTTGCAGTAGTCATAGTAGTAGCCGTAGTCGTT
>CAYSUP010000033.1:0-6737 GCA_964434205.1 uncultured archaeon
CACTCCCAGTCATCATGCCAGTGCGGCGGGTCGATAAGACCTGGCTCAATCTTGAGAATATCCATTTGGACTTTTCGCACCTCGTCGCGCGCGAGCGGTTTTCTCCAGACCTTGTCGCGAATCCTGACAAAGCCGCTCGAACTTGAAGGCGTGCTCATTTTCCAAGCGCCTTCGCAACCGCCTTTCCAAACTCCTTGGACGCCTTTGGCCCAATCCCGGTCACTATCCTTCCATCGATGGTAACCAGTTCTCCCGTATATTCAGCCCCTTTTGCGCGAAGGTTATCCGCCTCGCTCGCGGAGGCCGTTGCCCTCTTGCCGTTAAGAACCCCTGCATTTGCCAATATCGACGGCGCGATGCATATCGCAGCAACCACTTTGCCTGCTGCATCAGCTTTTCTTGCTATATCAAGTGCCTGCGGGTTATTGAAATAGACTACAGACCCGCCACCTCCGATGAAAACCACCGCATCATAAGCAGTGAGGTCGACATGGTCTAATGTCATCCCCGGCGTAACCTTGCCGCCAAGCATCCCTATAGAAACAGCTGGATATTTGCTGGCGGTCACTGTGCCTATGTGCGCTTTCTCCAGCTCTTCTTTTGTCTGGAGGTACTCTTCGTCCCTAAACCTCTCCGGCGGGATTATCAACAACGCTTTCATTTTCAATGCCTCCTTCGATTATCCTGAATCTGAGCTTTGCACCTTCGGGCTTGAAGTTGTGGCGCACGATTGTCGCCATTCGGTAATGCCCCTTCTTGGAGAGTTTGATGACGTTCTTAGTCCAGTATTTCAGGACGTCGCGGCCGACTGGCACTGTCTTGTCCTCTTCGTCACCCTTGGAAAAAGAAGAATAGACCTGGTTTGTGACAACTACGGGGATGTCGTATTTTTTTGAGATCTTCATAAGCTTGGCCAGCTGCTTTGAAAGCTCCCTGTTGACCGAATAAGCCTCCTCTGTTGTGCCCATCTCAAGTCGATAAAGGGAAACCAATGAATCGACTATTACAAGCCCGACGTCCTTTCCCTCTAAGAGGTCATCCAGCTTGTTGACTGCGATTTTTTGTTCGTCAAAGTCGGCTGGCTCGGCGATTATTATGTTTTTCAGCAATTCCGAAGAATCTTGGCCTGAGACCTGTTTAAACCTCTGCAATGAGAAAGAGCCTTCAGTGTCTATGTAGATGACTTTCTTTCCGGCGCGCGCAACATTCGCCGCTGCCATCCGACAGAGGTTGGTCTTCCCTGATGCTGCCTCGCCGTAGACCTGAGTTATGGTCTTTGGAAGAAACTCCGTTAGGTCCTTTAGCTCTATTCCCCCAGACATAGGATAATTTGAGGGACTGGCGATAAAAGACGTATTTGGTTTGCGAGCAGGTTATTTGATCATGCCGAAAGCTCCGAGTCCATCCACTCAAAACGCGTCCGTATCCAGGATTTCAGGTTCGCCACTTCAAGGCTCAGATTCTGCGGGCTGCCATACCATTTCGCATAATCTCTTGGCGCAGCATCTTCAATAAGCTTGGCATTTGAGTCTATTACCGAATAGACGTTCTCGGTGCTAAGAGCTCCACGCCTTAGTTCCAGCCATCTCTGGGCATATCTTCTTTCAAACGCAGGGTCCTCAAAGAGCCTGCCAAACCACAGCCCGTCCCGGTTCCTCCATTCTGTCGGGCTGTTGGGGAACGGGTCATAAAACCCTGATGAGCGGTCAAAGTCCCAAAGCGGCCCCATGTGCATCTTGCCTCCACGGGGCATGAAAAAATAGGTACTTGCAATCATGTGGTCTAGGTTCTTGAAGGCCTCCTGCATCAAGTGGTGGTCGATGAAAGAGTCGATGTCTATGTACGCAGCATAGCCGGTTTCGGAATCGGTGAAGTTTTCCCCATATAGCGCATCTTCAAATTCCTCAAACCAGTCCTTGATCCACGCCTTTTGCTCTTCGGTAACCTTGCTGGTTTTGGGGTCTTTATAGATTATCAGGTTCCTTGCTGGTGTGCCGCGGAAAGTCTTAAAACCCTCTTCATCCGGATCTATGTCGTCTATCTTCAGCATCCATCCTCCGGTTATGTTGGGCTCCGAGTTGTCGTCTTTACTCATCTTCTCGACATCCACTCTATCCTTGCCGCGCTTTATCTTCTCGATGAACGCGTAGACGCCGTTATAATCGCTCTGAAACATCACCGTATCGTCTCTGTTTACAAAGACTTCAACCAGCTTTGCGCGCATCGCCGGTATGCCGGCCTGACGCGCTATCTGATACACTACAACATTGCGCATAAGCGACTTATCAAACGAATAAGGCCCCACAAGAACCCATTCAGAATCGGGCGGCATCCCTAATGGCGCAACATCAATCTCAGTGCCGTTCTCATCCCAGGCTTGCAGATCCAGTGATTTTTTCGGCCAGCTGAGGGAACCGCTGCCGCGTAAGCGCACTCCGGCTAGAAAATAGGTCGGCGGGGAATCAGATATTTCCGAATTACCGTTTCCTGTGTCAAATATCCAGACATTTGAAATCGACCGGTTAGTGTCGGAAAACTCGCCAGTGCCGAAATTATCTACGAGTATCACGGGGATCTTTGACTCAAACCCCATGAGGTCGTCTGAGATGATTATTTTTGAAATGTTTGAAATGTTTGAAATATTCTCTGAAATATCGGTATTCGTCCCATTGTCCTTAGTACTATTTGCAGCTTTGGGTAACTCTAAAAAATCGCCAGTGCGAACAAAGCGATTACGGATAAAATAAGCGGCAATACGTGTTTGCTTCTATTCATCGGGGATATATGCGAACGATTATTAAAAAACATATCTCCAGGGAATTTGCACTAGCCGGGCTTCTTTTTATCCTTTCTCCGGAAAGTTAAGCGAATCCTCATGGCAATAAAACTAAAAGTAGCCGAAGCGTTCAGAAATGACGTCGGCCGCGGCATTGTGCGCGTCGACAGCAAGGTCATGGAGGAGCTCAGCCAGAGCAGCGGGGAATTTGCCGAGATAATCGGGAAGCGGCTTACGGCGGCAATGGTCTGGAGGGGCCACCCGCAGGATGAGGGCCTTGGGCTTATTCGGATGGACGGCTTTACGCGCTATAACTGCGGCGCATCGCTCGGCGAGACGATAGTCGTCAAGAAGGCCGCACCAAAGGAGGCAACGCTTATTGAATTCGCTCCTGCAGAGACGCTGAAAGTCTCTGGCAACTTCAACCAATACCTGAAGCACAGGCTCATGGGAAGAGTATTTGTCGAGGGGGATAGGATAGTTGTCGGGGTACTTGGCTCATCAATACCCCTAGTGATTGCAAAGACCGCTCCTGGTGGAATAGTCAACATAACCGAAGCAACCCAAATAACATTACAGGGCAAGCCCGTCGTTTCTGAGAAGAAGATGCCAAAGATCACCTATGAGGACATAGGCGGCCTTGGCAAGGAGATTGAGAAGATAAGGGAGATGGTAGAGCTGCCGCTCAAGCACCCCGAGCTGTTTAAGAAACTGGGGATAGAGCCGCCAAAGGGCATCCTTCTTTACGGCCCGCCGGGATGCGGAAAGACGCTTCTTGCAAGGGCTGTCGCAAGCGAGGCAAAGGCCAACTTCCATGTCATAAACGGGCCTGAAGTAGTCAGCAAGTGGTACGGGCAAAGCGAGCAGAACCTGCGAAAAGTCTTTGAAGATGCTGCCGCAACAACGCCAAGCATAATATTCATTGATGAGGTGGATGCTATCGCACCCAAGCGGACTGAAGTCCAGGGCGAAGTTGAGAAAAGGATAGTCGCTCAATTGCTCACGCTGATGGACGGCCTTGAATCAAGGGGCAATATCATCGTTGTAGGCGCAACAAACAGGGAAGGGGACATAGACACGGCTCTTCGAAGGCCGGGGAGGTTTGACCGCGAGATAGTAATCGGCGTCCCTGACAAAGACGGGAGAAACGAGGTATTGCAGATACACACCCGCAACATGCCGCTTGCAAAGAACGTCAAGCTGGATGAGATAGCGTCTATGACCCACGGCTTTGTTGGCGCTGACATTGCGGCACTGGTAAAAGAGGCTGCATTTGGTGTCCTAAGGAAAAACCTGCCTAAGATAGACCTTGAGAAGGATGAGATACCTGAAGAGGTCTTGGAGAAGCTTATAGTCACACGGGACGACTTTATGGATGCGCTTAAGACGATTAGCCCGTCTGCTATGAGAGAAGTGCTTGTTGAAACGCCTACCACAAGATGGGCAGATGTCGGCGGCCTTACTGATGTGAAAAACGAGCTGATAAAAGTCGTTGAAAAACCGATAAAGGAGCCTGAGAAGTTCAAGGCTTTCGGCATACGGCCGGCAAAAGGCGTTATGCTATATGGCCCGCCGGGATGCGGAAAGACTCTTTTGGCAAAAGCAGTTGCAGGCGAAAGCGAGTGCAACTTCATAAGCGTGCGCGGGCCGGAGGTGCTCAGCATGTGGGTCGGCGAGAGCGAGAAGGCGATCCGCCAGATATTCAAGAAGGCAAGGCAGGTCGCGCCGTGCATTGTGTTCTTCGATGAGATTGACGCCGTTGCCGGGATACGTGGTGGGGATGTTTCGCGCGTGGGCGACCGTGTCCTCAACCAGCTGCTGACTGAGATGGACGGCATAGAAGAACTTGAGAATGTCATTGTCCTTGCAGCAACAAACAGGCCTGACCTTGTCGATGCTGCAATACTCCGCCCGGGAAGATTTGATCAGATGGTGCTTGTAAGGCCTCCGGACAAGGAAGCCAGAAAGAGCATACTTAATGTGCACACAAAGAACATGCCGCTTGCAAAAGTGGACTTTGAAAAGCTCGTTAATGCTACGGAGGGGTATAGCGGCGCTGATATAGCTGCAGTTTGCAGGGAAGCTGCCTATGCCGCAATGGATGACAAGGCAAAAAAGGTCGGCCAACCACACTTCCAGGCCGCCCTTACAAAGGTCAAGCCGTCGGTGAACCCGAATGACATCAACGCTTATGAGAAGTATATGGAAAACCTGAATAGCCCGAAAATAGTCGAAACAAGCTACGCCTAGGGCTTTTTATGGGAAAAGGCCTAATTATTGACATATGGAAACCCTGGGGACGAAGGTTGTCGTCCTCGGCGCCGGAGGCACTGGCTGCAAGATCCTTGAGCAGCTTGCTCCTGCGGTACCACCCAACGCCGAACTGATAGCCCTCGACACCGACAAGACCCGACTAAGCAGCCTGAACGAGAAGATAAAGCGTGTTGAGATAGGTGAGACCATATCGACCTGCAGGAATGCTGAGGAGATCAGGGGTTTCTTAGGCCCGACACTGCAGTCGATCGAGGAATCCTTAAGCGGCGCTGAACTCGTGATATTATCGCTTGGCCTCGGGGGCAAGGTTGGCTCCTTGCTAAGCAGCTTTATCGCAGACGTATGCTCAAGTAAAGGCATATTCACCCTGGTGATAGCCACATATCCATTGATGAGGATAAGCGGCCCGGGCGGCACAAAAGACATTGCTGAAAGTTTGAGGGCGCATAGCAGCGGTGTGATAATAGTAGACAACAACCTGAATCTTGAGGACGACAATTCTGCAATCACTGATGTCTTTTCCAAGATAAACTCCGTCATCTGCGAACTTATGATGCTGATTATGAGTTCCATATCGGGGGCCGGGTATCTGCCGCTGACTGCAGACGAGCTGAGGCACTTTTTTTACGGTGATTTTTTCTTTGCCCTTACTGCCGGCAGTGGCAATACGTTAAGTGAAGCTGCAGGTAAGGCGCTTAAGGATGTTGGGAGATATACCGGCGAATCGGGTGTCGGCAAGATGCTTGTCATGGCGGCCGGACCGGGTGATATCAGCATAGATGAGATGCGCGCGCTCAATGAAAGGATGCAAAAGGAATTTAATATTGACATGGTCAAGTGGGCGTGTGCTCAGAGAAACAAGTTTGAAACGCTGGTTGTATTTGGCGTTGCTGAGATGCCATTGCTGAAAGGTATTGAGCTCCCGGTAACAAGCTCGGGTGCTGAATCGAATTTGACAAACACTGCAGTAAGCCCGGTAGATGTACCGCTAATAGGGCCAGAGAAACCTGAAGCTAGCGAAGCTAAAGTGCCCGACGCGCCGGCGAATGCTCAAGAAAAAAAAGCTCCCGACAGCGCTTATTTCAATTTTAACACCTTGGACAATTACAAAGCCCAGCCAAGAAGGCTGAGAAGTCCTGCGCTTATAGGGCTAAAAGAGGGGGTGCAGCCCAGGGCGCTTGCCCCGGAAAAAAAGGCAGGCACTGAAGGTATTGATATCTATTCACTCGGCAAGAGAAAATACAATGACGATATGCAATCATCCGGCAAAGAGAGCGGGATTATGCACGATTATGGCGGGGATTTGACGGGTAAAAAACCCGGAGACGAAGAGGAATACGCCGGGGAATCGCCAAAAGAGGAGATGGACTCTGTTGTAAACGATATAATAGGGTTCCCAAATCTTCCGCCCCAAAAGACATATAAGAAACCCGAGACGCCACAAAGGAAGATAGGCGACTATGACGAGCTGGGAATTGATTATGTCTAATTCTTTCGATTGGTTACATCTAAGTCTTTCTTTTGGCCGGCTTTTTCTTTGAAATAATCTGCTGCTTTGGCGAGCCGCCTGCAAACTTCACTACAAATGCTATCCTCTGTAGTGCAGTCAGGTTGGATAATACTGCAGTTACCGCAACCATGTATAACAGGAATACCGTGTTGAAATAGCCTAAGATCATCCCGGCGA